>NZ_AJVB01000139.1:0-8680 GCF_000278445.1 Rhodococcus sp. R1101 | reverse complement strand
GCACCCATCTCGACGGCCAGCTGCACCCCGGGGCCCTCACCCAGCTGGTTGCCGTGCACGCGGGGGATCAGACCGTGCGCGACACCGGCGGCGAGGACCGCGCGGGACTGCTCGAGAGTGAACGCGCCGCGCTCACAGAACACGTCGATCCACTTCGCGTACGGGGCGCATGCCGGAATCATCTCGTCGACGGCCATGGTGACGTACTCGTCGCCGCGGCCCGCGTACTCGGGCGGCGGGACGTGCGCGGCCAGCAGCGTGACCTCGTCGGTGAACCGGCCCGCGACCTGCACGCTGCGCAGCTCGTCCCGGGTGCTCTGGCCGTAGCCGCTCTTGATCTCGACGGTCGTGCTGCCCGAGCGCAGCGACTCGTCGAGCAGGCGTCGCACGTTCGCGGCGAGTTGGTCGTCGCTCGCGGCCCGCGTTGCCTCGATCGTGGTGCGGATGCCGCCGGCCGCGTACTTCTCGCCCGACATGCGCGCCGCGAACTCCTCGGCCCGCTCCCCGGCGAACACCAGGTGCGAGTGGCTCTCGACGAAGCCGGGCAGCACGGCCCGGCCCCCGAGATCGAAACCGGTGTCGGCGGCCGGGGCGTCCGCGGAGTCACCGACCCACGCGACCACGCCGTCCTCGAACACCACCGCTGCGTTCTCTCGGACACCCAGCGGCCCGTCGCCCAGCGAGGGGTCGTTGGTGACGAGGGTGCCGATGTTCGTCAGTGCGGTGGTCCGGGGACCGGTCGTGGTCACGTGAGGCTCCTAGGTGACTTTTCTTCGAGGGGTGGATCGGTGATCGGGTGGCCGGGGTCAGACCCGGCTGTCGACCATCGAGGTGTGGGCGGGGTAGATCATCTCGGCCGGCGGGTTGTTGGTCCGCTTGGCGACCGGGTAGTAGATCGCGCCGGTGAGCACGATGCCGACGATCCACGAGATGTCCGCGCCGCCGAGCATGTCGGTGATCGGGCCCGTGTACATCTTCTGCGCGAGGAACGGGATCTGGGCGAGCACGCCGATCGCGTAGACGATCAGGGCCGGGGCGTTCCAGGCTCCGTAGCGGCCCTTGGGGTCGTACAGCGCCGGGATGTCGATGCGTTCCTTCGAGATCAGGTAGTAGTCGATCAGGTTGATCGCACTCCACGGGGTGAACACCATCAGCAGCACCAGGACGAAGTTCTTGAAGTTGTCCAGGAAGTCGGCGCTCGCGGCGATCGCGATGAACATCGAGATGACGGTGAAGCCGAGGATGTAGAACGAGCGGGCCTTGGTCGAGATCTGTGAACGGCCGTCGAACGCGGTGACGGTGGTGAGGATCGACATGAAGCCGCCGTACGCGTTGAGCACGTTGACCGTCAGCTTGCCGGTCACGATCACCAGGTAGATCAGGAACGCGATGATCGCGGGCCCGGCGAGGTCGCCCATGAAGCCGACCTGGTTGCCGAGGAAGGCGTCGCCGGCGACGGCCGCGACGAGGGCGCCGAAGGTCATCGACCACTGCGATCCGATGACGCTGCCGAGGAAGGTCGACCAGAACGTGGTGCGCTCGCTGGTCTCGCGGGGCAGGTAGCGGGAGTAGTCGGCGACGTACGGGCCGAAGGTCAGCTGCCAGCCGGCGCCGAGCGAGATCGCGAGCAGGAACGTCACGAAGTCGAAGTCGACGATGCCGACGTAGTCGAGCACGTCGTACTCGAGGAAGAGGCGGATCGCCAGGTACGTGAAGCCGACGATGCCGACGAAGGTCGCGATCTTGCCGACGATGTGGATCAGCTTGTAGCCGGTGACGGCGACGAACGCGGTGAGCAATCCGAAGATCACGATGCCGATCCAGGCGCTGTCGAGGCCGAGGACCTTGTTCACGGCCTGGCCCGCCAGGACCGTGCCGGTGGCGGCGAAGCCGAGGTACATCAGGATCACGAGCACGAGCGGGATGACCGCGCCCTTCACGCCGAACTGGGCGCGGCTCGAGATCATCTGCGGCAGGCCCATGCGGGGGCCCTGCGCCGAGTGGAGGGCCATCACGGCGCCGCCGAAGACGTTGCCGATCAGCAGGCCGATGATGGCCCACAGGGCGTCGGCGCCGAAGACGACCGCGAGGGCGCCGTCCACGATCGCGGTGATCTGCATGTTCGCGCCGAACCACAGCGTGAACTGGCTACGGGGCGTGCCGTGGCGCTCGTCGTCGGGAACGACGTCGATGGTGCGCCGCTCCGGGGTGAGGAGCACCTCGGAAGTGCTGCCGTCGTCGTGTGTCATTGGGCCTGCTCTTTCTGCGGTGACCGCACCCTGCGGCGGGGTCGACTTCCGGGGGTGATGCCCACCTTCTTCGATGCTTGTGCGCTGGATCACGCCATGCCGATGGGAAATGTATAGGCCTGTATATACAGGCCTGTCAACATCCAGGTTTGTATCCGGATTGTTTGTCCTGGTAACCGGTCAGAAGCCCTTCCCGGGATTCATCAGACCGAGCGGATCGAACGCGGCCTTCACCGCGCGATGGATGTCCAAACCTGTCTCTCCCACTTCGAGCGCCATCCAGCGTCGTTTCAACACCCCGACGCCGTGCTCACCTGTAAGGGTGCCACCCAGCTCGAGCGCGCGCCGGAACACCTCGTCGGCAGCGGTCCAGACGGCGTCCGGGACCGACCCGTCGGCGCGGCGGTCGAACACGAACGTGGGGTGCACGTTGCCGTCGCCCGCGTGCGCGACCGTCATCACCGTGACGTCGTGCCGGCGCGAGATCTCCTCGATCGACTCGACCATCTCCGGCAGCCGGGAGCGCGGCACCCCCACGTCCTCGACCAGGCACTGTCCGAGGCGTTCGGCCGCCGGGTACGCGAGCCGACGGATCTCGAGCAACTGGGCCGACTCGGCGGGGTCCTGGGAGAGCGCGACGAAGTCGGCACCCGCCTCGGAGAACAACCGTTCGATCGCGGCGGCGGCCTCGTCGGCATCGGGGCCGTCGGCCTGTGCGATGAGCATCGCCTCGGTGCCGGCCTCGAGACCGATGCGCTTCCACTCGTCGATCGCGACGAGCGTCGCCCGGTCGATCAGTTCGAGCAGGCTCGGTCCGATCCCCGCGCGCACCACCGCGGCGACTGCGTCCGCGGCGGACCGCAGCGACGGGAAGCTGCCGACGATCGTCGCGGGTTCCCGGGACGGCCGCGGCCGCAGGCGCACGGTCGCGCCGGTGACGATGCCGAGCGTTCCCTCGGAACCGACGAGGAGCCCGGTGAGGTCGTAGCCCGCGACGCCCTTGACGGTGCGGTGACCGGTGTGGAGGATGCGGCCGTCGGCCAGCACCACCTCGAGGCCCAGGACGGAGTCCCGCGTGACGCCGTACTTGACGCAGCGCAGCCCGCCCGCGTTGGTGGCGATGTTGCCGCCGATCGTGGAGATCTGGAAGCTGCTCGGATCGGGCGCGTACATCAGGCCGTGCTCGGCGGCCGCCCGGTCGAGATCGGCGTTGACGACACCGGCCTGCACCACCGCCAGTTGATCCGCGGGATTCAGCTCGACGATGTCGCGCATGGCCGCGGTGGACACCACCAGGCAGCCGTCGATCGCGGTGGCGCCGCCGGCCAGTCCGCTGCCTGCGCCGCGCGGCACCACCGGAACCTTGTGCGCCGTCGCCCATTTCAGGGCCGCCGCAACGTCCTCGGTGGAGTCCGCGACGAGCACGGCCAGGGGCAGGCCGGGAACGGCCAGGTGCGCCTCGTCCCGGGTGTAGGCGTCCATGACGTCGGGGTCGGTGACGAGCCGGCTCAAGCCGAGCGCGTCGGCGAGGGCGTTGAGAGACATCGGGTTTCCTCGTATCGGTCGGATCGTGGTGTTCAGCCGGCCGGCTGAGCGGTGAAGTGGTCGACTGCGGCGAGCACCGCGTCCTCGGCGTCCCGGTCTCCGACGGTCACGCGCACGCCCTCGCCCGCGAAGGCGCGCACGGACACCCCGTGCGCGACGCAGGCCGCTTCGAGTTCCGCTGCGCGGTCTCCGATCGGGATCCACACGAAGTTGCCTCCGCTGGTGGGGGTCCGGATGCCCCTGTCGGCCAGCCCGGAGCGCAGGTGCCGGCGCCCGTCCCGCACCGACTCGACGATCCGGTCGGTGTGCCCGGCGTCGGTGAGCGCGGCGCACGCCGCGGCCTCGGCGACCGAACTGAGGCCGAACGGCGGGGCGGCGGCGTGCAGGGGAGCGGCGACGGCGGAGTCGGCGATCGCGTAGCCCACGCGTAGGCCCGCCAGGCCGTACGCCTTCGAGAACGTCCGCAGCACCACGACGTTCGGGTACTCGCGCAGCAGTTCCACGCCGTCGACCTGTTCCTCGGCGAACTCGCGGTACGCCTCGTCGAGGATCACCAGGACGTGCGACGGCACGCCGTCCAACAGTCGACGCACCTCGGCCTCGGTGAATTCGGTGCCCGTCGGATTGTTCGGGTTGCACACCAGTACCGCGCGGGTGCGGGGCGTCACCGCGGCGATCATGGCGTCGACGTCGTGCCGGTGCTGCGCGTCCAGTGGTACCGGAACGGCTGTGGAACCGGCGATCCCGACGAGAATCGGATACGCCTCGTAGCTGCGCCACGCGTGCACCACCTCGGTGCCCGGACCCGTGTACGCCGTGAGGACCTGTTGCAGCAGTGCCAGGGAACCGGCACCGGTGAGCACCGCGTCGGCCGGAACGGACAACCGCTCGGCGAGTGCCGCGACGAGGTCGTCCGCGAACAGCGTCGGATACAGGTGCCCGTGCTCGCCCGCGCGGGCGATCGCCTCGACGACGGCTGGGGAGGGGGCGATCGTGGATTCGTTGCTCGACGCCCGCCAGCGGACCGTCGCGGCGCCGGACGCCTTCGAATAGGCGGGCAGCGCATCGATCTCGGGCCGGGCCCGGGGCAGCGCGATCGTCCGGGTCACTGCAGGGCACCGATCTCGTGCTCGGCGGCGGCGACCAGCGCGCCGGAGGCGGCCAACGTCACCACCTGCTCGATCTCCGGTGCGAGGAACCGATCGGTGCCCGGCCCGGCCACCTGCTCACGCACGGCGCGGACCACCGCGCCGGTCCCCGGCGCGGGCTGCAGCGGGGCACGCAGATCGATTCCTCGTGCGGCGGTGAGAATCTCGATCGCGAGGACGCGGGTGAGTCCGTCCACGGCGCGACGGAGCTTGCGGGCGCCCGACCAGCCCATCGACACATGATCCTCCTGCATCGCCGACGACGGAATGGAGTCGACGCTCGCCGGCGTCGCCAGCCGCTTGAGTTCGGAGACGATCGCGGCCTGCGTGTACTGCGCGATCATCAGGCCGCTGTCCACACCCGGGTCGTCGGCGAGGAAGGGCGGCAGTCCGTGGTTGCGGGCGACGTCGAGGAACCGGTCCGTCCGGCGCTCGCTGATGCTCGCGACGTCGGCCGCGACGATCGCGAGGAAATCGAGGACGTACGCCACCGGCGCGCCGTGGAAGTTGCCGTTGGATTCCACTCGGCCGTCGAGCGTGACGACGGGATTGTCGACGGCGGAAGCGAGTTCACGGTTCGCGACCGTACGGGCGTGCTCGACGGTGTCGCGGGCACCACCGGCCACCTGCGGCGCGCAGCGCAGCGAGTAGGCGTCCTGCACGCGGGTGTCCTCGGGGCCGGCGTGGCTCGCCACGATCGGCGAATCGGCCAGCAGCCGCGCCATGTTGGCCGCCGCGGTGGCCTGGCCGGGGTGCGGGCGCAGCGCCTGCAGATCCGCGGCGAACACGCGATCGGTGCCCAGCAGGCCCTCGACGCTCATCGCGGCCGCGATGTCGGCGAGCTTGAGCAGGTGGTCGAGGTCGGTGACGGCGAGCGCGAGCTGGCCCAGCATGCCGTCGGTGCCGTTGATGAGGGCCAGCCCCTCCTTCTCGGCGAGGACGACCGGGGTGAGGCTGTGTTCGGCGAGGGCGTCGGCGGCACCCGACAGCCGTCCGTCGGCGGTACGGACAGTGCCCTCACCGGTCACCGCGAGCGCGACGTGCGCGAGCGGCGCCAGATCACCCGAGCAACCGAGGCTGCCGAACTCGTGGACCACCGGCGTGATCCCCGCCGTCAGCAGGTCGGCGTACGCCTGCGCCACCTCGGGCCGCACACCCGTGCGTCCCGTGGCGAGCGTGGACAGGCGCAACAGCATCAGCGCACGGACGACCTCGCGCTCCACCTCGGGACCGGATCCCGCCGCATGGGAGCGGACCAGGCTGCGCTGCAACTGAGTTCGCATCTCCTGCGGGATGTGCCGGGTGGCGAGCGCGCCGAAGCCGGTCGACACGCCGTATACCGGGCGGGGGTCGGCGGCGAGGTCCTCGATGCGCGCCCGCGAGCGCGCGATCTCGGCGAGGGCGTCGTCGGTGAGGCGGACCCCGTGGCCGCGGCGTGCGACGTCGACGACGTCCTGGATCGTGACGGGTCCGAGGCCGACCTCGACGAGATCGGTGGACTGGGTGGTGAGCGTCATGGGGGACTCCGAAGGAAAGGTACGGCCCGGCGAACGCGGCGGCCGTGAAGATTGTGTCTCGTATACGAGACCATAGTCTCGTATGTAAGACAAGAGGAAGGCGGGTGTCGGTCGAATCGGCGGGTTCGGTCAGGCTCGGGAGGCTCGGAGCGCTCAGGCCTCCAGGGACTCCTCGATCATGCGGTCGCTCAGGCTGTCCGAGAAGTGCGCGGCCGCGTCCGTGACGAGCCGGGCCAGCTCGGTGGTCTCGGCATCGCTGCGCGCGCCCGTCAGGTACGCGACACCGAGCGCGGCGACAGGACGTCCGTCCCGGGTGACGACCGGGCTCGCGATGCACGTGACGCCGTTGGTGGTCGAGTCGTGCTCCACCGAGTACCCCAGTTCCCGATCGGCCTTCGACAGGGCGCGCAGGTCGTCGAGGGACGTCGGCCCCTCGCCGGTGCGGGTGGGCCAGGTGTATCCGGCGTACAGGGCGCTGAGCTGCTCGGGGTCGAGGCGTGCGAGAATCGCGCGTCCGACCGCCGTCAGATGAGCGGGCAGCCGGGTACCGACCTCGGTCACCAGACGCACGCCGGGCTTGAGCGGCTCGCGCTTGTCCAGATAGATCACGTCGGTGCCCTGCAGGACCGCGAGGTGCGAGGTCTCGTCCGCGGCCTTCGTGAGCGCGACCATGTGGCGCTGCCCCTCGCGGTGCAGCGGCCCGGACCGCATGTACGACGCGCCCACCTCGAATGCGGACACTCCGAGCGTCCAGGCCCGCTGATCGGGCCAGTAGGAGACGAACCGCCGGTCTCGCATCACGTTGAGCAGGTGGTGCGTCGTGCTCTTGGGTAGGTCGAGAGCACTCGCGATCTCGGTCGCGGCCATCGGCACTCCTCGCCGGGCGAGCAGGTCGAGCACGTCGAGTACCCGCTCCGCGGACTTGACCCGGCTCGTCGACATCGAACGTCCCCTTCCGATCCCGGCCCGAACGGCCGGCGTGCCGCGCCATTGTCCTGGCCGGCGTGCCGCGCAATTGTCTCGGATACGAGACTGCGGTGCCAAACTTCTACGACGGGACCGTGAGTTCTACGACGAGACCGTGCGCCCCAGTTCGGCCGACAGTCGCGCGCAGCGCTCGACGAGGACCTGCCCGTGCCGGGCGCAGACGTCGTCGTCGAGACGGAACGTCGGCCCGACGACGCTCAGTGCCCCCACGATCCGGCCGATCGCGTCGTAGATCGGAGCGGCGACGCCGGTGGAGTGGTCCTCGATGGTGTCGTGGGCGATGGCGTAGCCGTCCGCGCCCACCTCGCCGAGCAGGGCCGCGCCCACCGCGGTTCCGACGAGGGGGACGGTCTGGCCGACCCACCCCATGTGCCGGATCGCGTGGGTGCCCTCGATCTGCCCCATGTACAGCGCCGTGCCGCGGGGCCCGGGAGCCGACAGGTACGTCGACTCCCGGGTGATTTCGGCGATCTCGGCCATGGCGGGCTGCGCCCGCAGGAGCAACTGGTTGTCGGCGATCGCTTTCGCACCGATCTGCAGCAGCCGTGGGCCCACCCGGTAGACGTTGTCCTCGCCGCGGAGCACGAACTCGGTCTGCTCGAGGCTGCGGATGAGCCGCAGCGCCGTGCTGGTCGCGAGGTCGGTGGTCTTCGCGGCGTCGGCGAGGGTCAGTCCGCCGTGCTCGATGATCGCGCCGAGCAGTTCGAAGGTGCGACTGACACTGCGCGTCACGTCACCGGGGGCCATGCGTGTCTCCCATGCCGAGGGTGTCGACCGATCGGCCGACGCCCGAGAATCTATCGCGAGCGGGCCTCGCCGAGAATCTCGTCGTGGTGCTCGTCGAGGAGCGGGCTGCGTCGCACCGCCGGGCGCGCACTGTCACCGAAGACGACGGGCTGCCGGACGTACGACACCGGGCCGGCCTTGGGATGCTCGAACGTCTCTACGACGCCGCGGTATCCGGCCTGGTCCGAGCCGAGTGCCTGCTGGACGTTCCACACCTCGGAACCTGCCAGTCCGGCTGCGTCGAGCAGATCGAGGACCTCGCTGACCGTGCGGCCGGCCGCCCACGACTCGATCTCCTTGCGGAGCGCGGGTTCGTTCTCGGTGCGCAGCGCGTCCTCGGTGAACCGGGGATCGGTGATCAGTTCCTCGCGACCCATCGTGCGGGCCAGCGTCTGGAAGCCCTTCTCGCTGGCGATCGCAAGCACGAACAGGCCGTCGTCGGCGCGGT
>NZ_AJVB01000138.1:0-8708 GCF_000278445.1 Rhodococcus sp. R1101 | reverse complement strand
CCGGCTGCGGTGGCCGACCGGATCGAGCTGGCACTCCTGGCCGCAGGCTGACCGGCCGGGGCCGCGACGGTTCTCAGACCGCGACGAGCGCAGTTCCTCGGCCGGTTCGCTCGGATGCGGCAGGTTCGTCCGTGGGTGCGACCGCATCCCACGGCACCGTCAGGACGCAGTCGCGGAGACGGCGACGGGGAGGCCGCACGGGGAAACCCTGATCGCGCAGCAGTTCGAGCGTCGCCTGCCACCGGATCCGCGGTCCGAACGCCGCGTGCGGGGCGCTCGTCGCCCACGCCCGGTCGGCCGCGCGGAGCAGCGCGTGGATCGGCTCGCCCGGAACGTTCCGGTGGATCAGTGCCTTGGGTAGTCGTTCGGCGAGGTCGGAGGGTCTGTCCACGTGGAACGGGCTCCACGCCAACGTCAACGATCGGGGGCCGTACTCGTCGAGCAGCACCCACGCGCAACGCCGGCCCAGCTCGTCGCACGTGCCGTCGATGAGCAGCCCTCCGGGAGCGAGACCGGACCGCAGACGCGCCCACGCCGGTTCGACGGCCTCCTCCGGATACTGCCGGAGCACGTTGAACGCCCGCACCAGGGTCGGGCGCAGGCCCGCCAGTTCGAAACCGCCTCGGGCGAACTCGACGCCGTCGCGGCCCGGAACCACCCGTTCCGGATCGATCTCGAGGCCGATCACACGCAGATCGCCGCGTACCCGCCGCAGTCGCGTAGCCAGTTCGAGGGTCGTCACCGGCATGGCGCCGTAACCCAGATCGACCACCAGAGGGTCGACGGCGTGCGTCAGCGCCTTCGCGATGTGGGGGTCGTGCATCGCCCAGCGATCGCTGCGGCGCAGCCGGTTGATGCCGGTGGTGCCGCGCGTGACGACACCGACGGGTCCTCGATTCGGCACTCGGTTACCGTCGCGCGAGCCAGTCGGCGGTGATGGCCGCTTCGGTGCGGAACACGTCGACGAGATTGGTGAGGATGAGTTCTTCGAGCTTGCCGCCGACGAACGGGATGTGCACCTTGGCCTCGGAGGTGGTGCGGAGCGTGGCGCCGTGGTCGTCGGCGAAGAGTTCCATCGTGCCCGTCAGACTGCCGGGGCCGCCGGGGATCGACGCCCGGTAGGTGCCGGTCGCGCGGTCGGTGAACGGCCCGTAGGTCTCTTCGCGCGTGATGACCATGTCCTTCTTGATCACCGTGCGGGCGATCTCCGGCAGGTCGGAGCGGGGGAGGACGTGGTGCAGCACCAGCGCGATGCCCGATTCGGAGGTCGTGAACTCGCGGACGTGGTTCTCCGAGTACTTGCGCATCTCGGTCATCCGCGCTTCCCAATGCCCGGGATCGGCGAGCGCCTCGTACACCCGCTCCGGTGGGTAGGGGAAGCGGGCAGAGTAATCGATACGCCGTGCCACGACCGGCCAGGCTACCGCGCCGGGTGGCCCGTCCGGAAATCGCGGGTCGCCGTGGGACGACCCGGCGGGGGTGATCAGGCGGAATGATCGCCGCGGCACCACTGCTCGGTGAAGGTGCGCTCCGCGTCGAACAGTTCGACCAGCTGCTCGACGATCATCCCTTCGATCTTGGAACCGAGGAACGGGATCTTCACTTCGACGGTGCCCTCGACGACGACGGACGAACCCGCGCCGTCGGCGATCAGCGTCATCCCGCCGGTGACCTCACCCGGCATCCCGTCGACGTGCGCCGAGAACCTGCCCTCGGCGCGACCGTCGGCGAATGCACCCCACGCCTCGTGTCGCCGGATGACGAGATCGCCCGGGCGGATGCTCGTGACCATGCTCGGCAGGTGCTCGGCAGGGATGGCCTGATGGAGATCGAGTTCGATCGTGCCGTCGCCGCTGTCGGCCCGCTCGACCGCCGCGCCCGGACCGCCGACCTCACGCAGCCGGGTCTGCCAGTACTGCGGATCGACGAACGCCGCGTGGACCGCTGCAGGCGGGGACGAGTAGTTCGCAGTGTGGTCGATAGGGCTGCCCATACGGGGCACGCTACCGTTTGCTGGTGCTTGATCCACGTACCAGGGCCCGGCTCGCCGAAACGGGAGCCACGGTGTCCGAGCAGGTGTCGCTGTCGGATTTCACGACCCTCCGGCTCGGCGGCCCCGCCCGGTATCTCGTCGAATGCGTGTCCACCTCGTCGTTGATCGAGGTCGTGCGGCTGCTCGACGAGCAGCGCGTGCCGCTCCTGCTCCTCGCGGGCGGCTCCAACCTCGTCATCGGGGACGACGGCTTCGACGGCGTCGTGGTCCGCGTCGCGACCACCGGTGTCGACCTCCGCGACGATCACATCCGGGTGGATGCGGGAGCCGAATGGGACGCGGTGGTCGCGACCACCGTGGACGCCGGACTCGGCGGGCTCGAATGCCTGTCGGGCATCCCGGGCTCCGCGGGAGCGACGCCGGTGCAGAACGTCGGGGCCTACGGCGTCGAGGTGGGCTCGATCCTGCGCCGCGTTCGTCTGCTCGACCGCGGCACCGGACGGGATTCGTGGGTCGGGCCCGAGGCTCTCGGTCTCGGCTACCGCACCAGCGTCCTCAAACACACCGACACGGCCGTGGTCCTCGAGGTGGAACTGGACGTGCGGGGCGACGGCTCCAGCGCACCGCTGGCGTACCGCGAGCTCGCGGTGGCGCTCGGCGCGGAGGAAGGCGAGCGCAGGCCGACGGCGCAGGTGCGCGAGCACGTCCTCGGGTTGCGCCGGAGCAAGGGCATGGTGCTCGACTCGGGCGATCCCGACACCTGGAGCGCCGGCTCGTTCTTCACCAATCCCGTCGTGCCCGACGATCGGTTGCCGGACGTGCTGGCGGCCATCGCGGCGAAGGTGGGCGAGGACGTGCGGATCCCGCAGTTCCCGGCGGACGGCGGAACCAAGTTGTCGGCCGGGTGGCTGATCGAGCGGGCCGGTTTCGGGAAGGGATTTCCCGCCGCCGACGCGCCGGCGCGGTTGTCGACGAAGCACACGCTGGCGCTCACCAACCGGGGAAGGGCATCGACGGCGGATCTCGTGGCCCTGGCGCGCAGGGTGCGCGACGGTGTCGAGGACGCCTTCGGGGTTCGTCTGCATCCCGAACCGGTCACCGTCAACTGCGCGATCTGACCGGCGCACACCGGAGCGGCAGAGCGCCGGTCACCAGCGGTTGCGGACCTGCTCCGCGAAGCCGAGCAGGTTCTCGACCTCGAGCCGGGTGCCGTCGTCGAGCACGGCGCTGCCGGTGAACCGTCCGAAGACCTGGTGCTGCGTGGAACGCACCAGCAGGGCGTTCACGTCGGCCGCGCGGTCGAGGATCGGCTCGAACTCCATCTCGAAGCGCGTGTCGTTGCTGGTGAAGCGCCACGGCGCCCCGTCGTAGGTGTCGCGGGGCAGGTGGAAGTGCACGCGGTCGAGCTTGTGCGCCACACCGTCGTGGAAGAGCATGTTCTCGCTCGCCGCGGTGGTGTCGCCGAATCCGTGGCCGATGTTGAATCCGAAGCGCACCCCGTCGTGGATTCCCGACGCGGAACCCCAGTACCAGGTGTTGTCGTAGGTCCATACGCCGCGACCCCAGTCGAACACGCCGAACGCGGTGGCGGGGTCGAAGACCAGCTCCCGTCCGCCGACGGTGAGCGTGCCCTGCGCGGGCAGACAGTTGATCTTCTGGTTGTAGTAGAAGGCCTTCGGCGCCCGGGGAAAGGGTGTCGCGACGACCATCCGGTCGTCGGGCGGCTGCGCGAGCAGCAATTCACCGGACAGGCCACGCCCACCTCCGAAGCGAGGATGGTCGACGACCAGCCGCCGGGCCTGCCCTTCGTGGTGGTACTCGATCCGGAGGCCGCGACGGCCGACGACGACATCACCGCGGTCGGCGCTCTGCGGCAGGCGGATCCGGCCGAGCGGGAAGGGAACGAGGGCGTTCTCGGTGGTCTCGCAACGACCGGCGAGGTCGAGCACGCTCACCCCGAGCAGACCCACGTAGCCGTTGTCGGCGACGGTCAGGGCGATCCCGAACGGTCCGTCGTCCCCGTCGGACAGGACGCAGTAGTAATCCCATTCCTTGAGGCGGAACCGCGACGCCGCGACCCGCTGCCGGTCGTAGGTGCGAGTCTCCGTGGTGCTCCAGCCGGCCTCGGCGAGTGTTCCGTCGTCGCCGAGCAGCGGTCCGGGCACGAGGCGTCGTCGGCGCATATCCCGTGACGGTACCGACGGTGGTGGGAGTGACGCTCCTGCCGCTCCCACCACCGCAGCGGACTCAGTCGGTCACGCGGTGGAAGCGGCCTGCGCTCGCCTGGTCGCGCGGCTTGACGACGATCTGGTCGAGGTTGACGTGCGACGGGCGGGACGCGACGAATCCGATGATGTCGGCGATGTCCTGGGCGACGAGCGGGGTGATGCCCTCGTACACCTTGTCGGCACGATCCTTGTCGCCTTCGAACCGCACGAGCGAGAACTCGGTCTCGACCGCGCCCGGAGCGATCTCGGTGAGCCTGACGGGCTGCCCGAGCAGTTCGCCTCGCAACGTGCGGTGCAGCACGGCCTGCGCGTGCTTGGCGGAGGTATAACCGGCGCCGTTGTCGTAGGCCTCGAAGGCCGCGACCGAGGTGATGGTGACGATCAGGCCGTCGCCCGACGCGATGA
This sequence comes from Rhodococcus sp. R1101, assembly GCF_000278445.1. Classification (NCBI taxonomy): domain Bacteria; kingdom Bacillati; phylum Actinomycetota; class Actinomycetes; order Mycobacteriales; family Nocardiaceae; genus Rhodococcus; species Rhodococcus sp. R1101. The sequence goes on along the minus strand of NZ_AJVB01000138.1, from coordinate 4,082 downwards.
GCTTGGGGATCAGCGCCTTGGTGATGCGCATGGTGCCGACGACGTTGGTCTCCCACATCCACCGCCAGTCGTCCTCGACGGCCTCGGCGACCGGCGCGAGTCCCTTGGCGCCTCCGGCATTGTTGACCAGCACGTCCACCCGGGGAAGCACCGTGGTGAAGGCCTCCACCGAATCCTCGTCGGTGACGTCGAGCTCGAGCGCGGTGCCGCCGATCTCGTCGGCGAGTTTCTGCAGGCGGTCGAGGCGCCGTGCGCCCACCACGACATGGAAACCCTGCGCGGCGAGCGTACGGGCGGTCGCCTCGCCGATACCGGAGGACGCTCCGGTGACGACGGCGACGCGGGAATCGGGAGAGATGCTCATGGGGCAATCGTAGTGTCGGGCACCGGATGCCGCCGTACGTCCCCGCCCCCCGAGTCCTCCCCTGCGAAGTCCCCTCGGTGCGGCTACCCTGCGGCATATGACCACCACCCGCGGTCGATACAGCTCGGGAGAGCAAACCCGGATCCGGCTCGTCGAAGCCGCCGAGCGACTCTTCGCCCGCGGTGGTTACGACGGAGTCACCCTCGCCGACATCCGCAAGGCCGCCGGACAGCACAACTCGTCGGTGATCGGCTACTACTTCGGGACCAAGGAGGGGCTGCTCGAGGCGGTCTTCTCCCATCGGTTGCCCGCTGTGAACGCCCAGCGTGAAGCGCTCGTCGCCGAGATGCTTCGGACGCGGGACACGCTCACGGTCCGCGACCTGCTGTGGGCGATCATCCGGCCACTGGCGGGCACGCTCGGCCGCAACAACCACTACGTCGCCTTCCTCGACCGGCTCTCGAACCACGAGCGGTTCGCCGAGTGCTTCCGGGTCACCGGACCGACGGGAACCGAGAGCGGCCGCCGGTCCGACACCGCGCTGCGGGCGCTGCTCGGGCAACTGCCCGACGACATCGCCGGACAACGTCTGCGGCTGGTGTATTCCGGTACCGTCGGTGCCCTCGCGCGATGTCACCGTGCAGGTGAATCACCCACCACCGCAGAGTTGGCGGCGCTCGTCGACGCGTGGGAAGGGTTGCTGCTCGCGCCGGTGTCGGCGGAGACCGCCCGGGTGCGCGGGGATGCGCGGAGGGATTCCCCACCGGAGCGGTGAGGATTGGACACGACCCGGTTCGGGCGATAGTTTGATCGGCATGTCAGTCGGCCACACCTCCGCACCGCCGGTCACCTATGTGACCGCCGCGCTGGGATCACGGCTGCCTCTGGCGCGCGAACTCTGTTGTCGCTGCTGCGGAAAGTAACTCCGCACCGATTCCCCCCGCTTTCGGGCGGGTCCGTCCTCCGATCGTGCTTCCACGCCGGGGATTCGGTGCGCCGATCGTCTCCCGCCCGTTCTCCGGTCATCACGTCCGGATCAGCAGCCAAGGATCAGCGCCGTGTCGGTTCCCACTCTTCCGCCGTCCGTTTCCCTTCCCTCCCGGTCGTCCGCGCCCCCTCGTGCCGCCGCCTCCGGTGTCCGCGGATCCACGCGTGCGACAGTGGTCCGGTCTCGAACCTCGCGCGTGTCGAGCCAGGTCAGGATCGTTCCCCCCGACCTGCGTATCGCCGACGGCACCGGGGCGTCGGTCTTCCGTGTCGCCGCCAATCGTGGTCCGGTCTCGCGTGACGTGATCGCGAAGGTCACCGGGGCGAGCATCGCCACCGTCAATCGTCAGGTATCGGCCCTGCTCTCGGCAGGTCTGCTGCGCGAGCGCGCCGACCTGACCGAGCCGGGCGCGGTCGGCCGGCCGCGCGTACCCGTCGAGGTCGACCACGAGCGTTACCTGACGGTCGGCATCCACATCGGTGCCGTCACCACCGGCATCGTCGCGACCGACCTGCGTGGTCGCATCATCGGCGCCGTCGAAGTTCCCACCCCGGCCGGCCACCAGGACGCCGCGCTCGCGTCGATCACCGCGAGCGCCAAGGCTTTCGCGGGACGGTGGCACCGCCGCACCCCGCTGTGGGTCGGCGTCGCACTCGGCGGTCGGGTGGATTCGAACACCGCCGTAGTGACGCATCCGCGACTGGGCTGGGTCGACGCCCGCGTCGGCGCGATCGTCGGTGGTGGCATGGGCCTGCCGGTCTCGGTGGCCGCGCACGTCGAGGCGATGGCCGCCTCCGAGCTGCTCCTGACCCCCCGACCGCGACGCTCCCGAGGTCAAGGGCACCGGGTTGTACTTCTACGTCCGCGAGACCGTGGGTGTGGCAATCACTTTCGACGGAAAGGTGCACACCCCGGCCGGCGGTCCGGGTTCGGTGACGCATTTCCCCACCGGATCGTCTGCACGGTGCTCGTGCGGCGGCACGGGCTGCCTCGAAGCGACCGTGAGCGATCGGGCGGTCGTGCAGCGCGCGGTGTCCGAGGGCATCCTCACCGCCGGTGACGACACCATCGGGTCGCTCTACCGCCTCGCGCGGAACGGATCCGAGGCCGCCCACGGTCTGCTCGTCGAGCGCGCCACCGTGCTCGGCCGCACCGTCGGAATGCTCCGTGACCTGTTCAACCCCGACCGGGTCATCCTCGGCGGCCAGGCCTTCACCGAGTACCCGGCCGCGGTTCCGCGCGTCGCCCGTGCGTTCGCGGCCTCGACCACCCTGCCACGCAAGGACATCCGGATCACCGGATTCGGTAATCGGGTGCAGGCCCACGCTGCGGGTGTCGTCTCGCTCAGCTCGTTGTTCTCGGATCCGATCGCGGCGATGAAGCGCACCGAACGCTGACGGATTTCCGTCGTCGTCACACGATCGGTGGGGCGTCCGTCGCGTCCGCGGCGGCGCCCCGCCGATCGAGTTCGGCCCGGGCCCGGCCGAGCCCGCCGTGTTCGAGTGCGGCCGAATGGGATTCGTCCGCCCATACCAGTCTTCCGCGCTCGCGGACCGTTACGGTCATGTGGCCGCCCAGATGTTCGATCGAGCCGGCCACGTTCCGTCGTTCCGCGGGCAGCGGGACCGGCAGGACGTGTGCGGCTCCGATCGGCGAACTCCCCGAGATCTCCACGCTCCACCGGGCGTTGCGGCCGCGCAGCAGCCAGCTCTCGTCGGTGACCGTGGCCTGTACCGGCGAGGTGACGGGATTGCCCAGGCGCACGACGCGCCCGTCCGGAAGCGCGACGACCACCGCGGTCACCTCGGTGCGCAGGGGACCCGAGTGCACCTGCCCGCCGGCGAAGGCCACGCACGCCTGCGGATCGGCGAATCCCTGTGCCTGTCCCCACCACCACGAATCGGGGAAGCCGCCCTTACCCCAGTTCTTCTCACCGTAGACCTGGGATCCGGTCAGCTCCCACTTCTCGTCACCGAGGATCGCGTATCCCTCCGCCCGGCCGCCGAGCAACCAGGAATGCCAGTACTGGTTCAGGGCCGGGACGGAGTGGAAGACGCTCGATGCGCCGAAGCGCCGTCGCGGCCAGGGCCGCAGGTCGGACAATCGGATGTCGAGCCGGGCGTCGTCGCCGAGATCCATCCACACGCGCTCGCTGTCGCCGCGGAAGACATCGCCGGCCGACGCGCCGAGCCGATCGGGATCGGCGGCGGCCACCGGATGCGCGGCGGTGCGCAGGAAACCTCCCGGATGGGCGGCCAGGCCGAGTGTCGCCCACTGTGAACCGGACCCGGCCGAGTCGTCCGCACGGTTGACCCCGCACAGGGCGATGACCACGCGGCCGGTTCCGGGCTGGGTGAAACGCCAGAAGTAGCCCTCCATCGCGACGCCGTGGGCGGCGAGCGGATTCCCGAAAGGCAGATCGGCGCCCGACGCGCGATAGCGGGTCCACAGGTTTCTCGGGGAGAGTTCGTTCGGAGAGAATCGTCCCAGCCGTCCGCGCACCGCCATGCCCGCTCCGTTCCGTCGATCCGTCCGGTCCGTTCTCCGGATGTACCCAGAATGGCCGCTCCCGTCACGGAGCGTGCGGATTCGGGCCTCGATGCCCAGGATGGGGGAGGTACCTGCGCCCGCGCGGCCGGCCGGCCATAACGTTGACCGGACCGATCGGATCGACGAGAACGCGAGAAGTACGTGACAGGACAGAAAGGCGGCTCGTACCGCGAGTTGTTC
>NZ_AJVB01000137.1:0-8714 GCF_000278445.1 Rhodococcus sp. R1101 | reverse complement strand
GACCTTGCGCGGCAGATCGACGGCGGATTGTTCGAGGTGGTGGGCCGGCGCAGCCGATTCGTCAAGCTCTTCGGGCTGCGGCTCGACCTGCAACAGATCGAGTCGACTCTCGCACAGGAGGGCCTGACGGCCTGCTGCGTCGGTGGTACGGACGAACTGATCGTGGCGGTCGAAGGTGCGAGCGATATCGACGAGATCCGGTCCGCGAGCGCCCGGGCCTGCGGTCTTCCCGTCGCCGCGGTGCGGGTGTGCCTCGTCGACGAACTTCCACGGACCAGCACGGGCAAACCCGACCTTCGGGCGGTGGCCGGGCTGGTCCACGACGCAGCGCCCGTTCCGGTGACGACAACGACCACCGTCGTGGACACGGACGCCCTGCGGACCCTGTATGCCGAGGTGTTGCGCAGTACGCAGGTCACCGACGACAGCTCGTTCGTGAGCCTCGGCGGCGATTCCCTGTCCTATGTGCAGATGTCCCTCCGACTCGAGCGGATGCTCGGCTGTCTTCCCGAGAACTGGCACACCACCGCGATCAAGGATTTCGTACCCGCGCCCCGACGACGATGGTGGCGGACGGTCGAGACCAACGTGCTGCTCCGCGCCGTCGCGATCGTGCTCATCGTGGGATCACACATTCGGCTGTTCGGGGCGCTCGGCGGCGCGCATGTGCTCCTCGGGGTCGCCGGCTACAACTTCGCCCGCTTCCATCTCGCCACTCCCCGGACCGAACGGGTACGCCATGTCCTGGGCAGCGTGGCCCGAATCGCCGTCCCCAGCATGCTGTGGCTCGCTGCCGTGATCGCACTGACCGGCGACTATCTCGTGACCAGCGCCTTCTTGCTCAACGGCATTCTCGGACCCGACGGGTGGACGCCGGAATGGCGGTACTGGTTCATCGAAGCGATCGTCTACATCCTGCTCGTCGTCATCGCGGTGTTGTCCATCCCGCTCGTCGATCGCATCGAGCGCCAACACTCGTTCTGGTTCGCCATCGGATTGGTGGGCGTGGGTCTGCTCCCCCGCTACGGCATCGTCGAGCTCGGCGACGGCAACAATCTCATCCTGAGTGCCTCGATGGTCTTCTGGCTGTTCGCCCTGGGTTGGGCCGCCGCCACGGCGACGACCGTGTGGCACCGGGTGGGCGTCACCGCCGTGATCGCAGCCACTGTGCCCGGATACTTCTCCGGCGACCTCCAGCGAGAGCTCCTCGTCATAGGTGGGCTGTGCCTGCTGGTGTGGCTCGACTCCGTTCCCTGCCCACCTGCACTGAGCAGGATCGCAGGGGTGCTGGCAAGCGCATCTCTCTACATCTACCTGACGCACTTCCAGGTGTACCTACCGTTGCGAGAAGACCATCCTTGGCTGGCCTTCGCTCTGTCGATCCTCGTCGGCATTCTCTTCTGGCAAGGAGTGACAGCCGTCCTCTCCCTGCGCCGACGGCTCGGCATCCCGCGATCGAGAGGCGACCGGGAGCCGATCGTCTCCACCGATAGTTCGTCTCGCACCTCCGCAACCGAGGCACACACAGCCGCCGGCAGCCGGTCGCAGTGAAGCTCGGACTCCCGGAGCGCTACCAGCGAGAGCAGGTGCTACCGAGTCGATCCGGATCGCGAACCCGGTTCCGATTATTAGGCTTGCCAATCCTTCGAGTAGCATCGTTTTCCTGACGACGGGTGGGAGATTTCCCGCTGTACAAGAGGACGGACACACCATGAGGATTCGGACCGGACTGATATCGGGAGTGGCTCTGGCCACCGCCGCGGTGCTGACACTGTCGGCGTGCTCGGAGTCCGGTTCGGATGGCGGAGCCGATTCGGACACCGCCAACCAGATCACCGTGTACAACGCCCAACACGAGTCACTGACCCAGGAATGGGCCGACGCCTTCACCGCCGAGACCGGCATCGAGGTAGAACTACGCAACGGCAACGACACCGAACTCGGCAACCTCCTCGTCGCCGAAGGTGACCAGTCACCGGCCGACGTCTTCCTCACTGAGAACTCCCCGGCGATGACGCTGGTGGAGAACGCCGGACTCTTCGCCGACGTCGACCAGGACGTCCTCGACCAGGTCCCGAGCCAGTACCGGCCGTCGAGCGGCAAGTGGACCGGCATCGCGGCCCGCTCCACCGTCTTCGCATACAACAAGGACAGCCTGCCCCAGGACCAGCTTCCCGGGTCGCTGCTCGACCTGCAGGACACCGCCTGGAAGGACCGATGGGCCGCGTCGCCGTCGGGCGCCGACTTCCAGGCCATCATCAGCGCGCTGCTCGAACTGAAGGGTGAGGACGCCACCCGCCAGTGGCTGGCCGGGATGAAGGAGAATGTGCGCACCTACCAGGGGAACAACACGGTGATGAAGGCCGTCAACGCCGGGGAGATCCCGGGCGGCGTGATCTACCACTACTACTGGTTCGGGGATCAGTCCAGGACCGGTGAGAACAGCAACAACGTCGCGCTGCACTACTTCAAGAACGAGGATCCGGGCGCGTTCGTCAGCGTCTCGGGCGGCGGCGTCCTGAAATCGAGCACCCAGCAGGACGCAGCGCAGCGGTTCCTGAAGTTCGTCACCGGGAAACAAGGCCAGGAGGTTCTGCAGACCGGGACGTCCTTCGAGTACTCGGTCGGCAGCGATGTGCCGGCGAATCCGGAACTGGTGCCGCTCGCCGATCTGCAGGCCCCGAAGGTCGACCCCGCGAAGCTCAACAGCCCGCAGGTCACCGAACTCATGACGGAAGCCGGCCTGCTCTGAAACTTGCACCGATCGGCCGCACGCGGTCGGGCGACGCGGACACTCCCCGTCGCCCGGCCGCTCGGCCGCGCCCGCCGCTCCCCCTGGCGGTTGCCGCACTGATCGTGGTGGCCGCGTCACTCATCCCACTCGGCTACATCGTCGTGCAGAGCATCGACACGGGCTGGGATACCGCATCCGCGCTGCTGTTCCGCCCCCGCGTCCGCGAACTGCTGACGAACACCGTGCAATTGGTCGTCGTCACGGTGCCCCTCTGCATCGTCGTCGGTGTCCTCGCCGCCTGGCTCGTCGAGCGCACCCGGGTACCGGGAGCGAAGGTGTGGGCGGTGCTCCTCGCGGCACCGCTCGCCGTGCCGGCGTTCGTCAACAGCTATTCGTGGGTGACGCTGATTCCCTCCCTCGGCGGACTGCACGGCGGCGTTCTCATCGCCACCCTCTCCTACTTCCCGCTCGTCTACATTCCGACCGCCGCGACGCTACGTCGGCTCGATCCCGCCGTCGAGGAATCGGCGCGAGCCCTCGGCGTCGGCCCGTGGGCTGTGTTCTTCCGCGTCGTCGTCCCGCAACTGCGCCTTGCCATCGCCGGCGGAGCACTGTTGGTCGCACTGCACCTGCTCGCCGAATACGGCGCGTTCGTCTTCATCCGATTCAACACGTTCACCACGGCGATCTTCGAGCAGTACCAATCGACCTTCAACGGAACCGCAGCGACCATGCTCGCCGGCGTTCTGGTCCTGCTCTGCCTGTCCCTGCTGATCATCGAAGCGGTCGTCCGCGGCAGCGCCCGGTACGCCCGTCTCGGTCCAGGAGCTGCCCGCCGAGCCGTGCCTGCCGAGCTCGGCCCGTGGTACTCACCGATCGCACTGCTGTTCCTCGGGGTTCTGATCGCGTTGTCGGTCGGTGTCCCCGTCGGCAGTGTCCTGCGATGGCTCATCATCGGTGGCGGCGACGTCTGGGAGTGGAACGCCCTGGCCGCCGCGCTGGCGCAGACCCTCGGGTTCGGCATCGTCGGCGCCGTGGTGACCTGTGTACTCGCGTTCCCTATCGCCTGGATCTCGATCCGCCACCGGGGTCGGTTCAGCCGCATCCTCGAGGGCGGCACCTACATTTCCAGTTCGCTGCCCGGCATCGTCGTGGCACTGGCGTTCGTCACGGTCACCATCCGTTATCTCCCTCCGCTCTATCAGAGCGTGACCGTGGTGATCGCCGCCTACGCGCTACTGTTCCTGCCACGCGCACTGGTCAATCTGCGGGCGGGACTCGCCCAGGCCCCTGTCGGGCTCGAAGAGGCCGCCCAGTCGCTCGGCCTGTCCCCACTCTCGGCGTTCTTCCGGGTGACCTTGCGGCTGGCGGCCCCGGCCATGGCCGCCGGTGGCGCGCTGGTGTTCCTGGGTATCGTCAACGAACTGACCGCCACCTTGCTGCTGGCTCCGACCGGTACCCGCACTCTCTCCATGCAGTTCTGGTCCCTGAGCAGCGAGATCGACTACGCCGGCGCCGCACCGTATGCACTGCTCATGATCGTGCTGTCGCTGCCCATGACCTACCTGCTTTTCTCTCAGTCGAAGAAGGTGGCGGGACTATGACCTACGCCCTCGAAGTGGCCGCACTCGACAAGTCCTTCGGCGCCACGCCGGTCCTGCGGCACGTCGGGTTCTCCGTGAAGGCGGGCTCGACCACGGCGATCGTGGGCCCGTCCGGCTGCGGCAAAACCACCCTGCTCCGCCTGATCGCGGGTTTCGAGAAACCGGATTCCGGCACCATCGCGCTGGCCGGCCGGATCGTCGCAGGCGGTGGTTGGACGCCCGCGCACCGGCGTTCGGTGGGCTACGTCGCCCAGGACGGTGCGCTGTTTCCGCACGCCACCGTGGGAGCGAACGTCGGTTTCGGCCTTCCCCGCCGGGCCCGCACCCCAGCGAAGATCACCGAACTGCTCGAGATGGTCTCCCTCGACGCCTCGTACGCGTCCCGACGACCCGATCAGCTGTCGGGCGGGCAGCAGCAACGAGTGGCCCTCGCGCGGGCACTGGCGCGCGAACCGGAACTGATGCTGCTCGACGAGCCGTTCTCCGCGCTGGACGCCGGCCTGCGGGCGAGCACTCGCAGGATCGTCGCCGACGTTCTCGCCAAGGCCGGGATCACCACCATCCTGGTGACCCACGATCAATCCGAGGCGCTGTCGTTCGCCGACCGGGTCGCGGTGATGAATGCAGGTCGGCTCGCCCAGATCGGCACCCCCCGCGAGATCTATTCCGCCCCCATCGACGTCACCACCGCGCAGTTCATCGGTGACGCCGTCGTCCTGCCGGCTCGTATCGACGGCGGAACGGCACGCTGCGCGCTCGGCGAGATCCCGGTGTCCGCGAACGGTGTCCACGGACGCGCCCAGGTCATGGTGCGGCCCGAGCAGATCGAGCTCACCCTGGATGGCGCCGATGTGTCCGGGATGGTCGTCGATGTCGAGTATCTCGGATCGGAGATGCTCATCGGTATCCGCCTCGACGCCCCCGACGGCGCGGTCCCCGAACGTGTCACCGTGCGCCGCTTCGGTGCCACCACCCTCGATCCGGGCGACCGCGTCGGCATTCGAGTACTCGGCACCGGTGTGGCATACCCGGCTCGGTCTCTCGAGTCGGCACCGGTCATCGGAGAATGGCAGCCTCCCGGCCTACAGCCCTGACGACATTCGAGCGCTCCTGTCGGCGACCTCCAGGTCGTACCTGCTTCAAGACCGTGCGGTGACAACGCGGTCGTCGAGGAACTCCTTCAATCCGTCACTGAAAACGTCATTGTCGTCACCAGCGACCATGTGGCCCGCGCCCGTGACATCGATCAGCGTGGCGGTCGGGATCAGGTCGAGCCCAGCCGTCCGTCGCCAGCCTCCGGCCGGTGTTGCGCCAGGAGTGCCGGGTCTGCCCGCCACCGTGCAGCAACAACACCACACCCTTGCGGTCGATACCCGATCCGTTGTCGCTCGCAGTGGGTGGGTCCCACCGATCCGCGGCAAGTACGACACCGTGGCCGTGAAATTCGCACCGGGTGGCAATCGGATCCATGAGTCCCTCACCAACATTGTCGAGTCGAGTATTCACATCGATGGTGCACTACGCGGTAAACGGCGATTCACCCGCACCGGTCTACTCACCACCGAGCTCCGATCACGTCGTGGAACCATCCTCTCGGCGGCAGCACCACAACAGAATTCGGACACGGGCCCTCGCCCTGGATGTCACCATCCGCGAGGTCGATTCACCGACGACACCGGCGAAGCTCGTCCGCACACGGTAATGATGACTACAAGCGTTGCTCCACTGCATCATTCGTCGTTCACGAGATCGGGTCACACCATCCGATCGAAGCGAACAGGGTCGCGCAGGGGTCGGCTCCATCGGATCGGTCGTTGCACTCCGCACTACCAGCCGGGGACTGCGAAATTTGCGTAACGTGTAGACGCAGAACAACTTTCAGAATGCCGACAGGCCGGAGATCGCAAAGTTGAGAAAAGCCTCGAAGGTCTTGTCGGGGTCCGCGGCACCGCCCTGCTCGTTCAGCGCACCGGTCGTCTCACCGAGGATGAAACCGGCCAGGAGGGCAAAGAGGGTCTTGCGGGCATAGACCTGTTCTTCCTCATCGACACCGGCGTTGGCGAGAACCCGGTCGAGCGCTCTCCAGAGGAGATGATCGCTTCCGGTCACCTCCGGATGCGACAGCGCGTAGAGCCATAGAGACGGATGTCGGCGCGCACTGGTGCGACACGCATAGCCGAGCGCCCGGAGCTGCTCTGTCCACGGAGCCTCGTCATCATCAGGCACATCCAGCTGGAGGGCAACCAAGGCGCACACCCGCCGGAGAAGGGCGGTCTTGTTGTCGACGTGGTGGTAGAGCGACATCGGGTTGACGTCGAGTTCGACCGCCAGCTTGCGCATGGACAGTCCCTCCACCCCGATCGCATCGATGAGGCGCAGAGCTGTCGAATAGATCTCTTCCGGAGTCAAGGGTGCACCCCGATGCGCACTGGCGGCCATACGCCGTATGCTAGCGAGCGCCATACAGTGTATGGCTGGTGGTGGTACAGCCACCCGCCCCGGCCCGAAGGAGTCTCCCGTGTCCGCGACTCGCTCCGTCCCCAGCCTGCGAGGAGTGCCCATCCTCGGCAACGCCCTCCAGCTTGCCGGCGACGTACCCACCGACTTCCTGGTAGAAGCGGCCCAGGAGCATCCCGAGGGCATCTTTCAGGTGGACATCCTCGGTCACCGGGCGATGTTCGTCTACGATCCCGACCTCGTTGCCGAGGTCTGCGACGAGACACGGTTCTACAAGAGCATCGCGCCACCACTGTCGCTCGTGCGCGACTTCGCCGGCGACGGATTGTTCACTGCACGCGGCAACGAACCGGTTTGGGGTCAGGCACACCGCATCCTGATGCCCGCATTCGGACAGCGGTCCATGAAGGCCTACTTCGCGGAGATGCTCGAGGTCGCCGAAGCCCTGACCGCATCCTGGGCTCGGAGGGAAGGCGAAGACCTGCCCGTCGCCGACGACATGACTCGTCTGACCTTGGACACCATTGCGCTCACCGGCTTCGGCTTCCGATTCGAATCCTTCACCTCCCCACAACTTCATCCCTTCCTTCAAGCGATGAGCAACGCCTTGACCGAGGCCATGGTCCGCGCTCGGCAGCCCCGACTGATTACCAGAATGCGCACCACACGCGACGAGACCTACCGAGCCGACATCCGTGCCATGCAGGAACTGGTGGACGAAGTCATCCGCCGGCGCCGCGGATGCGACCACGCCGGTAGAACGGACCTTCTCGGTTTGATGCTCGACGCCACCGACCCCCGAACCGGGCAGGCGTTGCCCGACGAGAACATCCGCAATCAGGTGCTGACATTCCTCATCGCCGGACACGAGACGACCAGTGGACTGCTCTCCTTCGCCCTGTACAACCTGCTGCGCAACCCCCATGCGCTCGCCCAGGCGTACCGCGAGGTCGACCGGCTGCTTCCCGACGGCACCGCGCCGACATACGAAGCGATCATGAAACTGGACGTGATCCCCCGGGTGCTGGAGGAAACGCTCCGAATCTGGTCACCCATCCCCGGCATCATCCTCGAGCCGTTCTCCGACACCGAGATCGGCCACTATCCGATCCGCAAAGGTCAACAGATCTTCGTGTTGCTGCCGGCCCTGCACCGGCACCCGAAGGCGTGGGACAGGCCGGACGATTTCGACATCGACAGGTGTCTTCCCGAACGCAGAAACGCGCACCACCCCGCAGCATACAAACCGTTCGGAAACGGCGAACGCGCCTGTATAGGACGCCAGTTCGCTCTCACCGAAGCCAGGCTGGCTCTCGCGCTGATCCTGCAACAGTTCGCGATCGGTGATCCGCGTGCCTACCGAATGAAGCTCAAGCAGACCCTCACTCTCAAACCGGACGGTTTCACCGTCCGCGTCCGGAAACGCCGGCCTCATGAACGGGCCACCGAGCACACGCCTGTCGCGGCGACAACCCCCGAGGAACCGATCGACCCGGTCTCCGCCGGTACCGTCCTGACGATCGCGTACGGTTCCAACCTCGGCACCTGCGCCGATATCTCCGAACGGCTCGCCGAGCGGGCAGACAGATCCGGTTTCGACGTTCGCGTGATCACCCTCGACGAACTTGCTGCCGAACCGCCCCGTGAGGGGATTCTCGCCGTGATCGCCGCCAGCTACAACGGCCGAGCACCCGACAATGCCCAACTCTTCGATGCCTGTGACGAACTGCCGTCCCTGCACGACATACGACTCGCGTTGCTCGGCTGCGGCGACACTCAGTGGCCCACCTACCAGGCCTTTCCTCGACGGGCCTACGCCAAGCTGACCGCGGCGGGAGCGGTGCCTCTGGTCGACCGGGGCGAGGCCGACGCAGCCGGTGATTTCGACGGTGGTGTCAGCGCGTGGACCACTGCACTGT
>NZ_AJVB01000136.1:0-8857 GCF_000278445.1 Rhodococcus sp. R1101 | reverse complement strand
GCTCGACCATCCGAACGGGATCGTCGTCAAGGCGCTCTCGGGTGGTGGCGGTCGCGGCATGCGCGTGGTCCGCGACGCCGCCGACCTCGACGAGGCGCTGCGGCTCGCCGCGGCCGAAGCACTGGCTGCCTTCGGAGACGACAGGCTGTACGCGGAGGGGCTCGTCGAGCGTGCCCGGCACGTCGAGGTGCAGGTCGTGGCCGCCGAATCGGAATCGGGTACTCGCGCGGTCGCACTCGGCGACCGCGACTGCAGTGTGCAGCGCCGGCACCAGAAGCTGGTGGAGATCGCGCCTGCGCCCGACCTGCCGGAGTCGTTGCGGGAGGCGCTGCACGGCGCGGCCGTCAGACTGATCGGGCACGTCGGCTGCCACGGACTGTCCACCGTCGAATTCCTCGTCCACGACGACGGATTCGTGTTCCTCGAGGTCAACCCGCGAATCCAGGTGGAGCACACCGTCACCGAGGAGGTGACGGGCGTCGACCTCGTGGCGATCCAGCTGGCGATCGCCCGTGGGGCGGCATTCGAGGAACTCGGTCTGCCGGCGGGAATCACTCTCGACAGCAACACCATCGCAGGGTGTCCCGCTGCGGCACACGGCATCGCGGTGCAGGTGCGTGTCAATGCCGAGACGCCGCGCGCCGACGGGATCGCCCTGCCCACCGCGGGCACGCTCACCGCGTTCACGCCACCCACCGGTCCGGGGATCCGCGTCGACACCCACGGGCGACCCGGGCTCGAGGTGACCGGCCGCTACGATTCGCTGCTCGCCAAGGTCGTGGCGTACGTGCGCTCCGGCGATCGGGCGGCGGTCCTGCGCAAGGTGTCGACGGCGCTCGGCGAGTTCGTCGTCGACGGTGTCGGCACCAACCGCGACCTTCTGCGGAAGATAGTGGACGACAAGGAGTTCCGGTCCGGTACTGTTCACACCACGTGGCTGGGGGAGCGACTCCCGGATTTCGTCGACACCACCACGACAACTCCGGTGGAGTACACGGATCTGCGCGCCGACGAACACGCGGTACGCGCCGAGATGGTCGGCACCGTCGTGGAGATCGCCCGCACCGGCGACACGACTCCGGCGGGTGCGCCGATCGCCGTGCTCGATGCGATGAAGATGCAGCACGAGATCCGGGCGCCGGGCAACGCCGTGGTCGAACGCGTACTCGTCGAACCGGGCCGCACGGTCGACCCGGGCACGGTGCTCGCGGTGGTCCGCGTACTCGACGCGGACACCGCGACGGACGGTGTCGCCGTCGATCCCGGCACCGACCGTGACGATCTCGACGAGATCCGTCGCCGTCACGAGGCCACTGCCGACGCGGCGCGGCCGGACGTGATCGCGAGACGGCACCGGCAGGGCCGGCGCACGGCACGGGAGAACATCGCCGATCTCGTCGACGACGGCACGTTCGTCGAGTACGGGCCACTCGTCCTCGCGGCCCAGCGCAGCCGCCGCAGCGAGGAGGACCTGATCGCGAACACCCCGGCGGACGGACTCGTCGGCGGCACCGCGCGGATCGGTGGGGCCGAGGTGGTCGTGATGTCCTACGACTACACCGTTCTCGCGGGAACCCAGGGCCGGAACAACCACCGCAAGACCGATCGGCTGCTCGAACTCGCCGCCCGGCGGCGGGTGCCGCTCGTGCTGTTCGCCGAGGGCGGCGGCGGACGACCCGGGGACGTCGACGCCGGTCCCGGTGCGGGCCTCGAACTGCCCACCTTCCGCTCGATGGCGTCGCTGCGCGGACGCGTGCCCACCGTCGCGGTCGTCTCCGGCCGTTGCTTCGCGGGCAACGCCGCGCTCGCCGGAGTGTGCGACGTGCTCGTCGCGACCCCCGACGCCAACATCGGCATGGGCGGTCCCGCGATGATCGAGGGCGGAGGACTCGGCGTGCACCGCCCCGAGGACATCGGACCCGTCGACGTGCAACGCCGCAACGGCGTCGTGCACGTCGCAGCACGCGACGAGGCACATGCCGTGGACGTCGCCCGGAGATATCTCGCCTATTTCACCGCGCCGCACGAGGACCGGCAGGCACCCGACCCGCGTCTCGCGCGACATGTGGTGCCGGAGAACCGTCTCCGCGCCTACGACGTGCGGTCGGCGATCGACGCGATCGCCGATGTCGGATCGGTGCTGGAGCTGCGGCCGGACTACGGCGTCGGCATCGTCACCGCCCTGATGCGAGTGGAGGGTGCTTCCTACGGCGTCCTCGCCAACAGTAGCGCCCATCTCGGCGGAGCGATCGACGCGGAGGCCGCCGACAAGGCCGCGGACTTCCTGGAACTGTGCGAATCGCACCGGCTTCCCGTGGTGAGTCTGTGCGACACACCGGGATTCATGGTCGGCCCCGAATCGGAGAAGGACGCCACCGTGCGCCGCTTCGGGCGCTTCTTCGTCGCCGGCGCACGCCTGACCGTCCCGTTCGGCATGATCATCCTCCGCAAGGGCTACGGGCTCGGCGCGATGGCGATGGCCGGCGGATCCTTCCACGCACCCGAATTCACCGTCGCCTGGCCGACGGGCGAGATCGGCGGGATGGGACTCGAAGGGGCCGTGCGGCTCGGATTCCGCAAGGAACTCGACGCCGCGGAGACACCCCGGGAACGCGAGGAACTGTTCGACCGGCTCGTCGCCCTCGCCTACCGGCAGGGAAAGGCGCTGCAGGCGGCGACGAGCTTCGAACTCGACGACGTCATCGATCCCGCCGACAGCCGCACCTGGATCGCGCGACTGGTGCAACAGCGGTGAAGCCGGGTATGCGACAGCCATGGTGACCTATCCCGGCGCGCAGCAGTACGTACCCGACAGCCGCGACCTCGCCGACCTCGCCGCCGCGTCCGCGGGGTGCCGGGGATGCGATCTCTACAAGGCGGCCGAACGCACCGTATTCGGCGCCGGAGTGCGCGACGCGCGCATCCTGTTCGTCGGCGAGCAACCGGGCAACGAGGAGGACATCGCGGGAGAACCGTTCGTCGGCCCGGCCGGGCACCTGTTCGACAAGGCTCTCGAACGCGCAGGGATCGACCGCGGGACGGTGTACGTGACCAATGCCGTCAAGCACTTCCGTTTCGACCGATCCGCCAACGGCCGCAGGCGGATCCACAAGAAACCGTCGGGGGGTCAGGTCGCCGCGTGCCGGCCGTGGCTCGAGGCCGAACTCGACGCCGTTCGTCCCGACGTCGTGGTGTGTCTCGGTGCCACGGCGGCGCAGTCGCTGCTCGGCAAGGATTTCAAGCTCACACAGCACCGCGGGGAGGTCCTGCACCTGCCCGAGGAGCTGTGCGGGTCGTGCGATCCGGCGGTGGTCGTCACCGTGCACCCGTCGGCGGTACTGCGGGCGAAATCGCAACGCGACGACATGTTCCGTTCGTTCGTACACGATCTGGAACGCGCGGCCACATTGTGACGGTTCGGCCGGTCGTGCCCCTGTGACGGCTCGGCCGTCGTGCCCCTGTGACGGCTCAACCGGTGGTCGCGAGCCCGGCCGCGAGCCCGAGCGCGACCGACATCGCACACACTTCGAGGACGGCGTTGCGCAGCGACTCCTCCTCCGGAAGACGATGGGACGCGGCAGCGGGAATCCAGTTCCGTCGCCAGTTCCACGCGAGTCCCAGCAGGGCGCACAGCACGATCGCCTTCGCGAGCACGATGCGTCCGTAACCGGTGCCCAGCAGCGCCGAGACGGAACCGAGCCGCACCGCCGCGTCGATCACGCCGGTCACCACCAACGCCACCACGCATCGCAGGGCCAGGTGCGAGTAGCGCGGCAGCAGCTCCGCCCACGCTCCGCGGCCCCGGACGGTCACGGCCAGCGCCACGAGCACCCCGAACCACACCGCGGCGGCGAGCACGTGCACCGCGTTGAACAGCGACCCCAACGGCTGCTGCGCCATGTGGCCCGTGACGGGCCGGGCGATCAGCGCGAGTGCCGCGGCGACGAGCACCGGCAGGGTGGACCACGACGCCGACCGGCGGTACGCCACCGCGGCGACGGCGACGATCGTGGCGATGCACACCCACGCTGCCGCATCCACGCGTCCCGTGGGGGTGCCGAGGAACTGCCCGAAGCGTCCCACGTCCAGTTCCGCGGCGGGAACGTCGGCCGCCGCGGCTGCGGCCCAGGCGAGGTCGACGCTCGCGAGCGCGAGCCAGACACCGCCGAGCGCGGCGATCGTCCGCCACAGCGTCTCGGGGGTGACCGAGGGCCGACGTTGCCGTTGCACCAGGACGGCGAGCACCGCGAGTCCGAGCACGGTGGAGCCGACACACAGTCCGACGGCCCGGACCGAACTCGAGGGGGCGGGCAGGGCGAGGGAACCCGCCACGGCGATACCCGCGACGGTTCCGAAAGCGACGCCGGCAGCGGCCACGACGAGCCACTGCCGGCGTTCCGGGATCATGCGGGTCAGGCCTTCGGCTTGCGCAACGCGAAGGCGAGACCTGCGGCGACCACCACGGCACCTGCGACGACGAACCACCATACGGCGGGTCCGCTGCCGTCACCCTCGCCCGACTCCGAGCCGGTCTCGCCGGATGCTGCGTCACCGGACGCCGCATCACCGGGCGTTCCGCTTCCTTCCCGGGTGAGCGTGAAGCTGCGGGTTCCGCTGACGGGATGCCCGTCGGCGGAGGTCACCCGGTAGGCGATGGTGTACTCACCCACGGGTCCGAGACCGTCGAGTTCGACGGCCGCGGTCGCACCCTCGATGATCGGGTCGCTCTTCGACCACAGGTTGCCGTCGGGCCCGACGACGGTCAGGGCCGCGAACTGCTCCTGCAGGTTCTCGTTGAACGTCACGGTCACCCGATCGGGTGCCTCGGCGATCTGTTCGCCGTCCTCGGGCGAACTCGACAGCACCACCGAATGGGCGGCCGCGGAACCGACGGACAGGGTCAGCGCCGCGGTCAGCGCGGCGAGGAGAACGAGGATGCGCTTCATGCCCGCCGCCCCCGGATCACGGCGCCGAGGCCGAGTGCGGCACCGAGCGCGCCGAGCACCAGGCCGATACCACCGAGCCAGCGCGCGGTGCTGTCGGTGGTGCCGGTCTCCGCTGCGCCGGCGGTCTGCCCGGTGTCGGTGGCGTGCGTGTCACCACTGCCGCCGCCGTGACCGTCACCGCTGCTCGCTGCGAGGGTCAGGGTCGGAGCAGGACGCTCGGGCTCCGCGTCGCCGGTCGCGATCTCGTCCCACGTCACGACCTCACCGTCGCTGTAGGTCTGGATCGCGGGGAAGGCGACCTCGTCCTCCTCGGGCAGCGGACCGGCGGACAGGACGAACTGCTGGAACTGCCCCGGCCCGACCTGCACATCGGGTCCGGCCGTCCACGTCACGGAGGTTGCGAGCTGCGACTCGGGATCCTTCTCGACGGTCGCGGTCCAGCCGGGCAGCGGCTCGGTGCGTGCCGAGCGCAGGCCCGGAAGTTCCACGGTGACGGCCGTGGTGCCGGCGGTCTCGGATTCGGTGGGGACCCGGAAGGTCAGAACGGAGTAGCCGCCCTGCTCGGCGCCGGGTGCGACGACGGTGACATGGGCGGAGGCGATGCCGGCGCCCACGACCATCAGCGCAGCGGTCGTTGTCGCGCCCACGAGGGCGCGACGGGAGAACTCGAACATGTATGGGGTCTTTCTCGTAGTAAGAGGATCGATCGTCACGACACGGTCGCGGCGAGCGGTGGTCCTCTCCTCGAGATGGCGGGAGGTGCGCGTCCCCATACGAGACGGTCGGTCGAGGAGGTCGGCGCGAGCACGGCGGGCGCGTCGACACCGGGACCGCGCATCAGCACCGTCCGGAGCGCGGTGCCGCACGCCGCGTACACGCGGACCGCGGCGGTGAGCAGCAGGGCACACACCACCACGGCGATCATGTGTGCGGCCAGCATGGACACCGACATGTGCTCGTGGCCCGGAGCCACCACGGTGAGCGTGACGTGTGTGGCCGCCTGTCCGCCGGCGAGGAGCACCAGCGGAGGCAGCGACGGCTGGTGCGCGCCGAGGATCCCGACGATCGCCGCGACCGCGACCAGCAGTACCGTGACCGGTCCCGTCGGCACACCACCGCCGGCGGTGCCGTGGGCGGCCACCGCCAGCACCGCGGTGGTGATGCCCGCGGTGGTGCCGAGAACGGTCGGGTACCTGGTCACTGCAGTCGTGCTCGATCCCGCTCGGTCAGCGCACGCCGAGGCGTGCGAGGAGATCCGCTTCGATGCCGTCGAGTTCCGAGGCAATCGCCGCGTGCGCCGACTTCCGGCGTGCGGTCGGCATCTGCTCGGCCGTCTGCACCGCGGCGGTCAGGTCGGTGAGGCGTTCGCGGGTCGCGGCGGCGAACTTCTGCGTCTCCGCGTCCTTGGGGTTGCGCTGCTCGACCTTCGCGAGCGAGTGCTCCGCCCCCGCGATGCGGGCACTGAGACGAGCACCGTGACCGGTGAACGAGCCGAGCTCGTCGATCGGCACCCCGAGCTGCTGCGCGCGACGAGCGTCGAGCTGACCGCGCAGCGCCGTGACGGCCTGGTAGACGATCGGGACGAGCACCGGCGCGAGCAGGCGTGCGACGCCGAGATAACGGCGCACCTTCGCCGCGGTGAGGCCCTGGCTCTCGGCGGCCTTCTTCTGCGCCTTGAGCGTCGCGATCTGTTCCTTCTCGAGCTTGGCCTGCGACTTCACGAGTTCCTGATCGAGCTTGACCTGCGACTTCGCAAGCTTCTTGTCGATCTTCGTCCTGACCTTCGCCGCCCGCCGGTCGTTCTTGAGCCGATTCTTCGCGACCAGTCTGGCCTCGAGCTTCGCCTTGGTCCGCAAGGCCTTCGCTTCCGCCCTGCGAGTAGCGCGACGCTTCCGTGTGAACAACCCCATCGAACAGCACCCTCCATTCGGTACGACACGACGCTCCGGCGCCCCGCGTCAGCCTAACGTGACGGTGCTGCGAGCCGTCGCCTGTGCAGGGAATACCCTGGAATGTCGTGGACGCAACCGGAGAACTACCGCGGCCCGAACGCGGAGTGTCACAGCGCACAGTCGTCGCCCTCGAGGCCGCTGCGCTGACGAGGTGCCGCCACCGGGTCTATCTCGACGCCACCTTCCCCGACGAACTCGCAGGTGCACCCGAGAATCCCGGTGCTCGGCAACGTCAGGAGGCAGCGGCTGCGCACCGCGAGGCGATCCGTCAGAAGCTGTTCGGCGCCGACCCGGAGGGGTGGGTGCTCGTCGCTCCCGAAGGACCGATGCGGCAGCGCGCCGAACGCACGCTCGATGCGTGCCGCGCGGGCGCCGACCGGATCTGGGGTGCGGTACTACCGAGCGAACCCGACACCGGACGCCGCGGACGGTCGGAGGTCCTGCTGCGCGACGCCGAGCACGGTGGGTACATCCCGGTGATCGTCGTCAACCACAAGGTCACCGATCCCGGACGCGGCGCGCTCACCACCGATCTGTTCGCGTGGGCACCCGCTGTGGACGAGACCCGCAAGGTGCGCAGTCAGGTGCGCGACCAGATGCGGCTCGCGCACCTGTACCGCATGCTCGAGCGGCACGGGCTCGCAAGCCCCGCGAAGGTCGCCGGCGCGATCGGGTACGGCGGCGACTGCATCCTCGTGCACGACCTCGACCCGATCCTCGACGACTACGACGCCCGTCTGACCGACCGCCTCGAGATCGCCCGGGGCCGCACCCCGACCTCCCCGTCGCAGATCGGCGAGTGCAAGACCTGCCCGTGGTGGGATCGCTGCCGCGCCGAACTCACGGTGAGCCGCGACGTGTCGCTGGTCGCGCCGGGGCAACGCGCCGCCGTGCTGCGTGAACTCCACGTCCACACCATCGACGGACTCGCCCGGTGGGAGGGTGAGGAACCGGAGGCGTGGCCGCAGGGCTCGTTCGAGGACGCGATCGTCACGGCGCGGGCGTGGATCGCCGGTGCGCCGCTCGTGCGTCGGTACCGGCACGTGCACGTCCACCGCGCCGACGTCGAGGTCGACATCGACATGGAGAGCTACCACGAGCACGGCGCCTATCTGTGGGGCACGCTGCTCAATGCGGGCTCGTCGTCCGAGTACATCCCGTTCGCGACCTGGGAGCCCGTGCCGACCGACGACGAGGCACGCTCGTTCGCCGAGTTCTGGCGCTGGCTGTCGGATCAGCGGCGCGCCGCCGAACGGCGGGGGAAGACCTTTGCGGCCTACTGCTATTCCCGGTCGGCGGAGGACAAGTGGTTGTTGTCGTCGGCACGGCGGTTCCACGGTTTCCCGGGTGTGCCGGAGCTCGCCGAGATCAAGGCGTTCATCGGCTCGAACGAGTGGGTCGACATCTTCCAGGCCGTCACCGACCAGTTCGTGTGCCCGAACGGCAAGGGACTGAAGAAGATCGCGCCGATCGCGGGACATCACTGGCGCGACGCCGAGGCCGGGGGAGAGGCGTCGATGAGCTGGTACCGCGAAGCCGTGGGCATGGCGGGCGAGCCCGATCCGGCGCAGCGCCTGCGGTTGCTCGAGTACAACGAGGACGACGTGATCGCGACGAAGGTGCTGCGCGAGTGGATGAGTGATCGTGCGGTGCTCGACATCCCGTACCTCGAGGACCTGTAGGGGCGCTCCGCGCACGAGCGATCACGCCGGCGCGGCGCGGCTCACAGGCCTGCTGTGAGCCGGATCAGCGCCTCCACCACGGGAGCGCCGAACATCGGCGGGTCGTTGTGTTCGAGACCGTCGAGCTGCACCCGCTCGGACAACTGCCGGGCGGCATCGGCGACCGCCGCGCTCTGTGCCGGCGGGACGATGGTGTCGGCGGTGCCGTAGACGACCGTGATCGGCACGTCGATGCGGGCGGCGAGCTCGGCGACCGGGAACTCGTCCTTCAGCACGG
>NZ_AJVB01000135.1:0-8857 GCF_000278445.1 Rhodococcus sp. R1101 | reverse complement strand
AGGGGGTCAAGACGAAGCTGCAGGAGTACCTTCCCGGACACGACCGCTGAGATCGTCCCCGGCGTGATCCTGGAGCGAATGTGCCGCCAGGGCCACGCCGGACAGCGCGGCGATGGCCAGCTCGACGAACTCGTCGCGGGTGAGTTCGGAGTCACGCAGCCACGCGATGGTCGTGTCCTCGACGAAGGCCACCCACCCACGGACCGCGAGTCGCACGGCGGGGGCCGGTTCGATCCCGATGGCGGGCAGGTGCGCGACGGTCCGCTCGACCATCGCGGTGCGGGTGTCCTCGAACACCGCGCGCATGTCGGGATCGCCACTGGTGGCGCCGCGCAGGATCGACACGTACATGTCGCGGCGCCGGGTGACGTAGTCGACGTACGCGACGAGCGTGCCCCGCAGCAT
Organism: Rhodococcus sp. R1101; assembly: GCF_000278445.1. Taxonomy (NCBI): domain Bacteria; kingdom Bacillati; phylum Actinomycetota; class Actinomycetes; order Mycobacteriales; family Nocardiaceae; genus Rhodococcus; species Rhodococcus sp. R1101. The sequence continues at coordinate 8,452 of NZ_AJVB01000135.1, read as the reverse complement.
CTCGACGGGTTCGAGGTCCTCGTCCGGCGCGGTGTACTCGACGAGGTCCCGGCCGACGCACCGCACGAGTTCGACGTGAAAGTCGTGCTTCGAGGCGAAGTAGTGGAACAGCAGGCCCTTCGAGACCCCGGCCCGGTCGGCGACCTCCTCCACGGAGATCTGCTCGAGCGGCCGCTCGGCGAGCAGCTCGAGCCCATGTCCGATCAGCTGGGCCCGGCGTTGCGCCGGACCGAGGCGTGTCCGGCGGGGTTCGGGACTGTCTTCTGCCACGCCCACCATGCAAACACTGTTATTGAATTATGGTCAACAAGTGTTGACCAGGTCACTGGAACGCTCTAGCCTCAAGTACATGAGTCTTCCGGTTACAGATACCGTCGCCGACGCGAAGATCCGTCAGGTCGACACACTGATCATCGGCAGCGGGTTCGCCGGGCTCGGTGCGGCCATCCGACTGTCGCAGGCAGGCAAGGACTTCCTCGTACTCGAACGCGCGTCCGAGGTGGGCGGCACCTGGCGCGACAACACCTACCCCGGCGCCGCGTGCGACGTGCCGTCGAATCTGTACTCCTACTCCTTCGCCCTCAACCCGGGCTGGACGCGCTCGTTCTCGCCGCAACCGGAGATCCAGGAGTACATCCGCTCCGTCGCCGATCGATACGACGTCCGGCGCCGCACCGTCTTCGGATGCGACGTGCAGTCGGCCCGCTGGAACACCGCGACGCACCGCTGGGACGTGTCCACCACACGTGGGCGGTACAGCGCCAAGGTCATGATCTCCGCGGTGGGCGCGCTGTGCGAGCCGTCGCTGCCCGACATCGAGGGCATCTCCGGCTTCGAAGGCGAGATCTTCCATTCGGCGCGGTGGAACCACGACGCCGATCTCACCGGCAAGCGGGTCGCTGTCATCGGCACCGGAGCCTCCGCCATCCAGATCGTGCCTGCGATCGCGGGCACCGTCGGACACCTCGACGTCTACCAGCGCACGGCACCGTGGATCCTTCCCCGCTTCGACCGCGAGTACACCGCGCCCGAGCGATTCGCCTTCCGGTACATCCCCGGCTTCCAGCGCCTCTCACGCGCCCTGCAGTACACCGCCCGTGAGACCCAGGTCGTGGGCCTGGCGAAGGCACAGGCCTTCATGAAGCCGCTCGAACTCGCCGCGCGCCTCCAGGTCCGCCGGCAGATCCGCGACAAGGAACTGCGACGGAAGGTCACGCCGAACTACGGCATCGGCTGCAAGCGCATGCTGATCTCGAACAACTACTATCCCGCGCTCGACCGGCCGAACGTCGACCTCGTCACCGACGGCATCGCCCGCGTCACCCCGCGCGGCATCGTCACGAAAGACGGCACCGAACGCGAGGTCGATGCGATCGTCGTCGCGACCGGCTTCCACGTCACCGACTCCCCGACCTTCGCCGGTATCTTCGGCAAGGACGGCCGTTCACTGGCCGAGGTCTTCGACGAGACCGGCATGCAGGGTTACAAGGGCAGCTCGGTCGCCGGCTTCCCCAACCTGTTCTTCCTCGTCGGCCCGAACACCGGACTCGGCCACACCTCGATGGTGTACATGATCGAATCGCAGCTCGGCTACGTCGTCGACGCGATCCGCACGATCGACCGCAATCGCATCGGCACGGTCGAGGTCCGCGAGGACGTGCAGGACGAGTACAACCGCGAGCTGCAGCGCGCGATGCGTTCGAGCGTGTGGAACAACGGCGGGTGTGCGAGCTGGTATCTCGACAAGCACGGCAACAACACCACGCTGTGGCCGGGATTCACCTTCGAATTCCGTCGTATCACAAGACGATTCGACCTCGACGCGTACCGCAGCGTGGCCGCGTCGGATCTCCCCGTCGCCACCGACCGTCCCACGCAGGAGCGCACGTCCCGAGAGGCAGCAGTTCGATGAGTGATGTCGCAGGCCGGGTCGTGGTCGTCACGGGAGCGGGTTCCGGGATCGGGCGGGCCCTCGTCCTCGCCCTCGCCGCCGAGGGCGCCCGACTCGCGATCTCGGACGTCGACACCGCCGGACTCGAAGAGACCGCCCGTCGCGCAGGGGATCTCGGCGCCGAGGTGAAGGCCGACCATCTCGACGTCACCCAGCGGGAGAAGGTCCTCGAGTACGCCGAGCAGGTCGCCGCCCACTTCGGTGCGGTCCACCAGGTGTACAACAACGCGGGCATCGCCTATCACGGCGACCTCGAGCGCACCGAGTTCAAGGACATCGAGCGCGTGATGGACGTCGACTTCTGGGGAGTCGTCAACGGCACCAAGGCTTTCCTGCCGTACCTCATCGCGTCCGGTGACGGCCACCTGATCAACGTCTCGAGCCTGTTCGGGCTGCTGAGCATCCCGGGCCAGGCGGCATACAACTCGGCGAAGTTCGCGGTGCGCGGCTTCACCGAGGCGGTGCGGCAGGAGATGCTCGTCGCGCGGCATCCCGTGCAGGTCACGTGCGTGCATCCCGGCGGCATCAAGACCGCGATCGCACGCAACGCCGCCGTCCCCGACGGCGACGATCAGGCGACCTTCGCGGAGTTCTTCGACCGCAAGCTCGCGCGCACGACCCCCGAGGACGCGGCGAAGACCATCCTCGCCGGTGTGCGGAAGAACAAGGCCCGCGTACTCGTCGGCGCCGACGCGAAGCTGCTCGACGCCTTCGTCCGCGTGGCCGGACCGGCCTATCAGCGTGTCGTCGCCACGGTGACCTCCCGGGTCCTGCCGAAGGGATAGGCTGCGGCATGCCTCCGACACCCCAGTTGTCACCGCGGGTGGCGCGTACCGCGCTGCGGCCTCTCTTCCGTGCCCTGCTGTCACCGCGCTGGTCGTTCGCCACGCAACGCCGGCTGCTCGACCTCGCCGCGCCGTTGCAGTTCCTCCCGAAGGACACCGTGGTGCGCCCGATCCGTCTGGCGGGACGCCCCGCCGAGCGGATCACCGTGGGCGCCACCGAGCGAACCACCGCGATCCTGTACCTGCACGGTGGCGCGTACACCGGTGGGTCGCTCGCCACGCACCGCTCACTCGCGGCGCATCTCGCCGCGGCGGCGGAGTCGGCCGTGTACGTCCTCGACTACCGGCTCGCTCCCGAGCATCCCTATCCGGCGGCGCCGAACGACGCCGAAGCGGCCTATCTCGAACTCGTCGGCGAGCACGGCTTCGAGGTGTCGGGCACTGCGATCGCCGGCGACTCCGCCGGCGGTGGCCTCGCGGCGGCCACCGCGCGCCGGCTCATCGACCGGCACGCGACCACCCCGCCCGCGCTCGGGTTGCTGTCGCCGTGGACCGATCCGGCCGCCCGCGACCTGCCCGCCGTGAACGACGTCGTCCTCAACAAGGGTTGGGTGTACTCCTCGGCCGAGGCGTATCTGGCCGGGGGCGATCCCACCGATCCCGGTTACGCGCCCATGCACGCCGATCCCACGGGGCTGCCGCCGACGCTCATCCAGGTGGGCACCGCGGAGATGTTCTACCCGCAGGTCCGGCGGTACGCCGAGAAACTCCGGACGGCGGGTGTCGACGTCACGTTCGTCGCGCAGCCCGAATTGTGGCACGTCGCGCCGTTGCAGGCGTCGCTCGTTCCCGAGGCCGCCGCGGCGATCAGTGACTTCGGTGTGTTCCTCCGGCAGCGGATGGGCACCCGCACGGGCTGAGCACCGGGGGTCCGCGATCAGCTGTGTTCGGCGAGCCATTCCTCGGCGATGGACCGGGGATCCTCGCCGGCGTCGAGTCGCGCGCGCAGTTCGGTGAGATCGCTCGTCGTCAGCTCTCCGGCGATGGTCCGCAACGCGTCGAGCTGCGCCTCGTCGAGGGCGCCCTTGCGGAAGACCGGGACGACGTTCTGGGCGGGCAGTACCGGTGCCGGGGCGTCGCCTGCCTTCGTGTCGTCCTGCGGGGCGCGGTCGGGTGCGTCGGGCACGGTGCTCACAGGCGAATCCGCATCGATCTCCGCGAGAGCGGGTGACGTCGTGGTGGTTCCGACGACGGTGCCGGGTTCGGATGCGACGGCGACCGACTGCGCATCCTCGATCCGCCGTACCTCGCGCGGACGGCAGCCGGCGCGTTCGAGCGCGTCGAGTCCACCCGCGGAGTCGAAGTCCTCGGTCAGCGCGAACGTCAGTTCGGGGCACCGGTCGACGAGGTCGGCCACCCGGCTCACCGACCACTGCGCGAGCCGTTCGCGGTCGGCGAGCAGAACCGCGCGGTCCTGCGCCGACGCGTAATCGGAGATGGTCAGCTCGTCGGGCAGTGCCCGCGCGAGCGCCTCGAAGACGTCCTCTGCGTCGGTGGAGTCGGAACCCGGGTCGTAGGACGCGAGCAGGCGTCCCGTGTAACCGGGGATCAGTGTGAGCTCGGCGGCGTCGAGTGCTGCGGGCGGATCGGCGACGCCGGAGCGCACCTGTACGTCGATCCCGCTGCCGCGCAGCGCTCCCGCGTACAGCTGCGCGAGCAGCTCCTCGTCGGGTCGCTCCCCCGCGCCGACGATCACCGTCGCCGACGGCGCCGCCCCGTCGAGGACGGGTGACGCGCATCCCTGGAGCACGGCCGCCGCCGCGCATGCGGTGAGCACTGTCGCCACGACCGGCCGGGTCGGTCTCGATTCGTTCGCCACGGCGGTCATTGTCGCCCACCGGGCTCCTGTCACCCGCGCCTGCCCACCACCCGGCCTCCCGGACTCCGAACCGACGGGACGCCGAACGCCCCGGTCCGGAACCCTTGTGCGGTTCGGATCGGGGCGTTCGGTGCGATCTCGCCGGGAACGAATCCCTAGTCGGCGACACCTTCGGCCTTCGCCGCGGCCGCGACGGCCTCGGCGACGGCGGGTGCCACACGCGGATCGAGCGGGCTCGGGACGATCTTGTCCGCGGCCAGTTCGTCACCGACGACCGAGAGGATGGCCTCGGCGGCGGCGAGTTTCATGCCCTCGGTGATGCGGCGGGCACCGGCGTCGAGCGCCCCCTTGAACACACCGGGGAAAGCCAGCACGTTGTTGATCTGGTTCGGGAAGTCGCTGCGACCCGTCGCCACGATCGCGGCGTGCTTGTGGGCGATGTCGGGGTGGATCTCCGGATCCGGGTTCGACATCGCGAAGATGATGGAGTCGTCGGCCATCGTCGCGACGATCTCCTCGGGCACGGTGCCCGACGACACGCCGAGGTAGACGTCGGCGCCGTCGAGCGCCTCGGTGATGCCGCCCTTGCGGCCCTCGGGATTGGTGCGGGCGGCCAGGTCGGTCTTGATCTCGCCGAGATCGGTGCGGTCGGCGGAGATGATGCCCTTCGAATCGAGCACCACCACGTCACGCGCACCGGCGGCGAGCAGGATGTTGGTGCACGCCACGCCGGCAGCGCCGGCGCCGGAGATCACGATGCGCAGGTCGGCGATGTCGCGTCCCTGCACCTTCAGCGCGCCCTTGAGTGCGGCCAGGGCGACGATCGCGGTGCCGTGCTGGTCGTCGTGCATGACGGGGCAGTCGAGCGCCTCGATGACGCGCTTCTCGATCTCGAAGCAGCGCGGGGCGGAGATGTCCTCGAGGTTGACGGCACCGAAGGACGGACGCAGCCGGACGAGGGTCTCGACGATCTCGTCGGGATCGGTGGTGTCGAGCACCAGCGGAATGGAGTTCAGGCCGGCGAACTTCTTGAACAGCGCCGACTTGCCCTCCATCACGGGCAGCGAGGCGCGGGCGCCGATGTTGCCGAGACCGAGGACCGCGGTGCCGTCGGACACGACGACGACCAGGCGGTTCGTCCAGGTGTACCGGTCGACCAGGGTCTCGTCGGCAGCGATGGCGCGGCAGACCCGGGCGACACCGGGGGTGTACGCGATGGACAGATCGCGCTGGTTCTCGAGTGGCGCGGTCAACTCGACCGAGAGCTTGCCGTCGACGTGACCCGAGAAGATCTCCTCGTCCGTCAACTCGAGCTTCTGAGGGGTAGGTGCATCAGACACAATTGACACGATGACACTCCTGCGTGTGCCGAGTCGACCTCTGGACTCGGTGGCTGCGAAAACACCGCAGTCCCATGCATTTCACATCGATCCATGCATCGAGTCTGCAGCGCTTCGCCAAGGACATTGGTTGAAGCTTCCGGGCGCGATCACGACTGCCGCTGTACAAGGTTGTACGGCTTCCGGAACGTGATGGAGCCGGGGCGGGTGGCCCTGGCATCGAGCCCTGGGTGATCGAGCCCCGGGTGGGTCTGCCATCCTTCGTCCGAGTCCGGGGTATTCCGGCTTTCGGATTGCCGTAAGTTTGCCACCTTCGCAGACGAACAATCAAATCGGCATCGATTGCGAAGGTCTCACGGTTTTGTCGTCTCACCTGTGAGTTTACGTGCCGGGACCACGTCCCCGACGGCACATCGACACGAATTTCCGCAGTTACACGACGGCTACCGGCGGGTAGCGGTGATGGCACTCGGAGCCGTCATCCCCACCACTGGGTGAGCAACAGAATCGATGCAGTGAAGATCACCACAGCACTCGACAGGAGAGCCGCGCCACCGGACCGGCGATCCGCCGTCACCTGCGCGATCACGGCCACGAGCGAAGCAACGACGTGCGCGGCGACCGCGGTGGTCCCCGGACCGGGAAAACCGCGGTCGCCGGCCAGGTACTGGGCCCCGCACACCACGGCGGTCAGGACCAGCACCGCACCACACACCACACCCGAGATCGCGCGCGCGGCGCGCACCGGCAGGCTCGACCGGCGCGGCGGTGCGGCGTCGTAGGGGTCGGGGTGGTACCCGTCGTCCACGTAATACGGCTCGTCGTACTCACTGGCGTAGTAGTTTTCGTCGTTCCACGACCCGTGCCCCTCGTCCGGGTATCGCGCACCCCGCCGCCTCATCCCGCGATCACCTCCACGCCGGTCGCGCGGTCGAGCAGCGCCTCGTAGGCCGCCGGAGCGGTGGTGAAACTGCCGAGCCTCACGTCCTTGTTGTCGCCGTGATAGTCGGACGATCCCGTGACGACCACCCCGAGCGACCGTGCGAGATCGTGCATCGTCCGCACGTCCTGCTCACTGTGGTCGGGATGATCGGCCTCGACACCGCCGAGTCCGAGTTCGGCGAGTTCCTCGATGTGATCGAGCGCGAGGAGCCGCCCGCGAGAACGCGCCCGGGCGTGCGCCACCACCGGCACACCGCCCGCGGCCGTCACCATCTTCACCGCGTCGGCGAGCGGGGTGTCGGCCTTCGGTACGTAGTAGCGACCGCGTGGGGACAACAGCTCGGTGAAGGCATCGGCGACCGTGGGCACCACACCGGCGGCGACGAGCGCCCGCGCCAGATGTGGCCGGCCCGCGGCCGGACCGGCCTCGGCGAGCACCGCGTCGACGTCGATCGGCAGACCGTCGGCAGCCATCCGCACACCCATGGCCCGGATCCGCGACACCCGTTCGCCCCGGAGCCGCTCGAGTTCGGCCACGAACACCGGGTCGTGCGGGTCGAACAGATAGGCCAGCAGGTGCACGGCGACCGGGGCGCCGTCCTCTCCGCGACCCGTGCAGGACATCTCCATCCCCCGGACGAGACGCAACCCCGCCGGCAGGGCCGTCGCGGCCTCGTCCCACCCCGCGGTCGTGTCGTGATCGGTCAGGGCCACCACGTCCAGACCCGCCCGGGCCGCGGCGCGGACCAGGTCGGCAGGAGTGTCGGTACCGTCCGATGCGGTCGAATGGGTGTGGAGATCGATACGCACGCCCCCAGTCTGTCAGGTCGGCGGGCTAGCATGACGACGCGACCGGCCGCGCCGCAGCGGCATGCCGTGAGGAAGGACAACATGCCGCACCAGCCTTCTCGTGCCCCTCGTCGCGGCCCCACTCCCCCGGCACTCACCGAACGAGCGGTGATCGACTGCGCGGTCTATGTCGACGGGCACCGGCTGCCCGGCCGCTACACCCACACCGAGGCGGTCGCAGAGGTGCACCGGCGCGGCACCGGATTCGTGTGGCTCGGGCTGCATCATCCCGACGAACGGCAGATGGCGAGCGTCGCACACACCTTCGGACTCCACGAACTGATGGTCGAGGATGCCGTCCACGCCCATCAGAGGCCGAAACTCGAGCGTTACGACAACGTGCTGTTCCTGGTGCTGCGAACCGTCAGCTACATCGAGCACGAGTCGGTGGCGACCACCAAGGACATCGTCGAGACCGGCGAGATCATGTTGTTCACGGGCCCCGACTTCATCGTCAGCGTGCGGCACGGCGACCACTCGGAACTGTCGCAGGTGCGCAAGCGCCTCGAGCGGGATCCCGACCGTCTGGCCCGCGGTCCGGCGGCCGTGCTCCACGCGATCGCCGACCACGTGGTCGACTCCTATCTCGCCGTCACGACGGCCGTACAGCCCGACGTCGACGACATCGAAGAACTCGTGTTCACCCCCGACACGCGGATCGCGGTCGACCAGATCTACATGCTCAAGCGCGAGATCGTGCAGTTTA
>NZ_AJVB01000134.1:0-8868 GCF_000278445.1 Rhodococcus sp. R1101 | reverse complement strand
ACGGCGTCCGGGTCGAGGGCGCCTCGCGCAGACGCGCTGCACGAGCGCGGCGTCGACGCCGGACAGGGGGCCCGCGGCCTCCGCCGGGCGTGGAAGAGGAGCAACGGTCAGTGTCGCTGTGGTCTCGTGCGATGTCGGTGGACGAACTCGACAGCCGTCGCTGGGTGGATCTGATGCCGTGGCTCGATCGCTACGGTTCGGCCCGCACCGCCGCCCTCGGCGCGCTGGTGTCGTCCCCGCGATGGTGGGAGAACGAGTCGCCCGCCGAGACTTCCGGCCACACCGAGGTCCCCGAACTGTGTGCCGAACTCGCCCACATCTACGTCACCGATCACCCTGAGTTGCGGTTCGCGGACGGTCTGCTGCGTGAGGACGAAGTGCCCGTGGCCGCACTCGATCTCGGTCCGGCCGCCGCGACCCTCGTCGCACGCCTTCCCCACGCACCCACCACCGCCGAGTTGTTCAGCCGCAGTCCGGCCGACCTGCTCGGGGTCCGCGGCGCCGACCGTGAGGCGGTGGAGGAGATCGTCTGTGCCGCGCTCGTCACGACGGTCCTCCGCGAGCCGTCCACTCTCGGGGCCGATCCGCGTGCCGCGCGGGTGCCCGCCGTGGCGCTGCTCCTCGACGACCTGGCCGCGCTGGCGCGGTGGCGCAGAGTGTGCGGTCAGGACGACGCACCCCTTGTGCACGCCGTGATCGACGACGGCGCGCCGGAGGAGATCCAGGACGCCGCGGCCCGGTTGCGGGCGCTCACCGCCCGCGACCTGCCGGTGGCGGCGCCGTCCGATCCGATCATCGAACTCACCGAGTACCTGCAGGGACTGCCCGACGCGGAGCGCGCGGCGTTGCGGCGCCGCGTCCACGACGACGTCGACGACCCGGCCGGGCCCTCCACCTTCCCGTTCGGCACGGCGGTGGGCGACCTGCTGGCGGCGTTGCGTGTCGACGTGCGGCCGGTGGCGTCGTTCGACCGGGTGATGCGTGCCCATCCGGTGCTGAACCGGACCGTGCCGGGTTTCGACGTGCCCTTGTGGCGAGTGCTGCACCGACTCGACGATCGCTTCGAGGTCGCGGACGGGTGGGTCGCCGTGCCGGATCTGCCCGATGCCGAGAAGCAGACGCGGGGGTTGCTCTCGGAGTTCGAGTCGCCGAACGGTGTGGTGGAGCCGGCCGCGGTGAAGGCGGTGTGGTCGCTTCCCGACGGTGAGTTCGAGGCGTGGACGCAGTACTGCGGCACGACGACCTTCGAACGCCGCTTGTTGTCCCCGCCGGACGGTCTCGCGGGTCGTGCCGCCCAGGTCCTCGAGGTGCTCGGCGATCCGCTGACCGCCGACACGCTCGTCGCACGGATGGGTGTCAACGCGGACGTCCATACGCTCGTCTCCGAGCTCGCCGACGACGAGCGCTTCACGTCCGACGGCGAGCGGTGGGCGCTGGCCGAGTGGGACGTCGACGTGGTCATCGCGATCCGCAACCGCATTGCGCGGTTGGTCGATGCCCGCGGAGGAAGCGCCGATCGCGACATGGTGGTCGCCGCGCTCGTCGACCGCTTCGGTATCTCCGAGGACTCCGCTCGAACATTCACGGGTGGAGGGGATTTCGAGGTCGTCGACGGTCGGGTTCGGCGTCGTCACCGCTCGCACGTCCCCATCGCCGTGCCCGAGCGCACGCGTCGGCTGTACCGGCTGGGCGACTCCTGGCGGCTGCGGATTCCTGCGACGCGCGACCACCTTCGGGGAGCCGAGTTCACGGTTCCGTCCGCTGTCGCGACGATCGCGAACTGCGCGCCGGGCGGCCATGTGGTGCTGCCGTCCCGGCTGGGCGGGCAGACGTTGCGCTGGACGGGGCCGGCGCCGCGCCTGTCCTCGATCCGCCGTTTCCTCGAGGATGTCGGCGTGGAGGAGGACAACGAGCTGCTGCTCGAGATCCGCACCGACGGCCGGTTCGACGTCCTGCCGCTGCGCACTGTCGCCGACAACGCCGAACCGTTGCGCAAGGCGCTCTCGCTCATCGGCCACACCGAACCGGAGACCGTCCCCGAGGAACGGATCGCGGCGGCACTCGCTTCCGCCCTCGGCCTCGACGGGGAGTCGCGTCCGCGTCGGATCCTGTCGGCCTACCGCGCCCGCCGGGAGACGGAGGTGGTCGCGCTGCTCGAGCAGGCATGGGTGCGCGTCTCGAACTGACCGGGAGACGTGATGCATCCGGACCGCGGACGTAGCACGATTGAGGAATGGCCGACACGTCGAAACCCACCGCCGCAGTCCCCGCCGCCCTCGACGCGGTTCTCGAGGCGTTGCGGGGAGCCGTCTCGTCGGTGGAGGCCGCCGTCGTGCGGCTCGAAGGTGAGGATGCGGCGCCCGGGACCGTCGACCGTGTGCTCGACCTGGCCGGGGCGCCCCTGGCCGGCGACATCGTCGCCACGCACAACATCCTGACCAGAGCGGCATCGATCGTCGACCACACCGGCGGTCTGCCCGACGGGGACTGGTCGGTCGTCGCCGAGGTGGGTCCGGTCTTCGCCGAGACGGTGGTGCGTCTGCGCAGTCACGTCTCGTCGTCGCTCGACGGTCTCGGGCTCGACGCGGCGGTGGGTGAGCACATCGAACTGCTGCAGAAGGTTGCGGCGGAAGGAGCGCTGGGGGAGACGCTGCAGTTGCTCGTGATCGTCGAGGACTGCCTGTTCCTGTGGCATCGCGTGCACCTGGCGCGCACGCGCGACGAGGATCTGACCGACGCGCTGACGTCCGCACGGCAGGTTCTGTCCGACCATTTCACGCAGGACGCGGCGTTGCTCCGTCGTGCCCGCGCCGCACTGGCCCGGTTCGCGGAGGATCCCCCGATCGAGGTCGTCCGACGCCTGTCGTCGGGACGGACCACGAAGGTGCTCGCCGGTCTGCGCCGGGACATCGACGACTTCCGGTGGGCGTGCCGTGCCGACGAGGCCGGCTGGCTCGACGACGAGGACCCTGTGGTGGCCGAGGCGCTGGACTCGATGAGCAGTCCGCTCAAGGCGGTCGGGGGAGTCCTCGGCGAGGTGTTCGAACGCGGCCGGGCCCGGGTGACGGAGACGTGGAGTCGCTCCGACGAGTCCGCGCCCGCTGCCGAGTCCCGCGGCGAGCAGTAGAAGAAGTCCCGGCACCGTTGATGGGCGAACGCGCGACTCACATACCTAGATCTGCTAGGGTCACCGTTATCCATAGAACTTCTAGGCATGAGGGCGACATGTTCATCGAGAAGGATCTGGTGGCCGCCTCCGCCACCCCGCTCGTGCTCGGTATCCTCGCCGAGGGCGAGTCGTACGGGTACGCGATCATCAAACGCGTCAACGAGCTGTCGCAGGGCCGGATGCAATGGACCGACGGGATGCTCTACCCCCTCCTGCACCGCCTCGAGCGGGCGGGGCACGTGTCCGCCACCTGGCGGGTCGCCGACAACGGGCGCCGACGCAAGCACTACGCCCTCACCGATGCGGGTCGCGAGGTTCTCGCCGAACGGGCGGCGCAATGGACGGTCGTCGCCGACGCGCTGCACCAGGTGTGGCAGTCGGCCCAGTTGCCTCCCGCGGCCGCACCGGGGTGGTCGTGATGACACTCGATGCGCATCTCGAGTCCCGGATCGCCGGCTGGCGCAGTTACGTCGCCGACCGCCGCGTGATCTCGTCCTCCGACATCGACGAGATGGAAGACCATCTTCGCGAACAGATCTCGGAGTTCGTGTCGGTCGGATTGACGGCCGACGAGGCGTTCCTGGTCGCGGTCGGCAGGATGGGTGGTCTCGACGAGATCTCCCGCGAATTCGCCCAGGAGCACTCCGACCGGCTGTGGAAGCAACTCGTCCTCACCCGCCGCGGCGGGGAGGAATCCGGAACCCCGCGTCGCCGTAAGGAACTCGCGGTTGTCCTCGCCTGCGCGCTCGGTGCCGGACTGGCAGTCCGGGCCGGGCTCGAGTGGCTTCCCGAGGCCGCGCTCCTGCGCAACGCCGCCGTGCTCGTCCTGCCGTTCCTCGCGCTGTACTTCGCGTGGAAACGGGAGATGAGCCCGAAGAGCGGTGCGCTTCTTGCCGTTCCGTTCGTCCTCTCGGCGGTCGTGCTCAACGTGTTCCCGTTCGAACCGGGTGGTGCCACCGAGATCATCGCGGCGATCCACGCCCCGGTGGTCCTGTGGTTCGTGGTGGGCGCGGCCTACGTCGCAGGACAATGGCGGTCCCATCGCCGACGCATGGACTTCGTGCGCTTCACCGGGGAATGGGCCGTGTACCTGGCGCTGCTCGCACTCGGGGGCGGTGTGCTCATGGGGCTGACCGCCGGTGCCTTCAGCGCCCTGGAGATCGACCTCGAACCGTTCTTCGAACAGTGGATCGCCCCGTTCGCGCCGGCCGGAGCCATCGTCGTCGCGGCATGGCTCGTCGAAGCGAAACAGCAGGTCGTGGAGAACATCGCGCCCGTTCTCACCCGGGTGTTCACACCCGTCACGATCGTCATGCTCGTCGCACTGTTCATCGCGGTGGTCGCCTCCCACAGTGTCGTCGACGTCGACCGGGGCCTGCTGATCCTCATGGATCTGATCCTCGTGCTCGTCCTCGGACTCCTGCTGTACTCGATCTCTGCCCGCGACCCGCATGCCGCACCGGACGTCTTCGATCTGATGCAGGTCGTGCTGATCGCCGCGGCGCTCGCTGTCGATCTGCTGATGCTCACCGCGATGACGACGCGCATCGCCGAGTTCGGTTTCACCGCGAACAAGGTCACCGCGCTCGGCCTGAACCTCGTCCTCATGGTGAATCTGGTGTGGGCGGCCCGTCTCGGTGTCTCGTTCCTGAGGGGACGCTCCGGTTTCGCGGCCGTCGAGCGGTGGCAGATGCGGTACCTGCCGGTCTACTGCAGGTGGGCGGTGCTGGCCGTCGTCGTGATTCCACCCCTCTTCCGGTTCGTCTGAGCGTCCTCGGCCCGGGGCTACGGTAGGAGCATGCCCAGGACGGACGCGGTGCCCACGTACACGATCAGGCAACTCGCGGCGTTCGTCGCCGTTGCCGAGTGGGGCACCATCACCGCGGCCGCCGACGCGATGCACATCTCGCACTCGGCGTTGTCCTCCGCGATCACCGATCTGGAGAAGGCTCTGGCAGTGAAGCTCCTCGTCCGGCAACGCGCACGCGGAGTCAAGCTGACGCCGACCGGTCACGCGGTGCTCGAACGGGCGAAGATGCTGCTGCACCACGCGAGCGAACTCGAGAGCGATGCGCGCTCGGAGGCGGGCGACGTCGTCGGCCCGGTGGCGGTGGGGTGTTACCTCTCACTGGCTCCGACATTGTTGCCCGCGCTCATCGCCGAGTTCACCCGCGCCCATCCCCGGGCCGACGTCGATTTCCGTGAGGACACCCAGACTCGTCTGCGGATGCTGCTCGACTCGCACGAACTCGACGTGGCCTTCCTCTACGACCTGGATCTCGAACCGGGACTCGAGACGGTCACCCTCGACGTGCGCGAGCCGATGGTGCTCGTCTCGGCGGATCATCCCTTCGCCGGGGCCTCGCACGTGCGCTTGCGCGACCTCGCCGACGAACCGATGGTGCTCCTCGACGCTCCGCCGAGTTCGGGGCACGCCCTGCGGGTGTGCGCCGAGGCGGGCTTCACTCCGTCCGTCGCGTACCGGACCCAGACCTTCGAGACGGCGCGATCGTTCGTCGGCCGCGGACTGGGGTGGACCCTGCTCGTGCAGCGACCCGCCGTCGACGTCACCTATGAGGGTCGGACACTCGTCCTGCTGCCCGTCGTCGACCCGGCTCCGGAACCCGTGCGGGTCGTGCTCGCGTGGCGCAAGGACGCCCTCCCGAGCCGTGTGGCCCAGACTTTCACCGACTTCGTCGTGGATGTCACACGGACCGCGCACGTTCTCTGACGTGGACGAATGTCCGCATTCACGGAATTTCCGTGAATATTCACCGACTTTGTGTGCTTTGCAAACGATGTGACCGCTCTCATGATTGGTCCATTGCGTCCGAACGCTCGTTGATCGGATGCCTCGGATCGACCGCAGGAGAGGGCACGAACATGACCGTCCTTGACTCGACGCAGCAGACGTCGGCAAGAGCCGCACGCAAAGCCGCACTCGGCAGCTTCGTCGGCACCGCCATCGAGTGGTACGACTTCTTCATCTACGGCACGGCAGCGGCACTCGTGCTGGGCCCGCAGTTCTTCCCCGGTTCGTCCGACGTGGCCGGGACGCTCGCGGCCTTCGCCACGCTCGCGGTCGGGTTCATCGCACGCCCCATCGGCGGCGTCGTGATGGGGCACTTCGGTGACCGCATCGGCCGCAAGTCCATGCTCGTCGTCTCGCTGCTGCTGATGGGCTTCGCGACCGTCGCGATCGGCCTGCTCCCGAACTACGCGGCCATCGGCGTCGCGGCCCCGATCCTGCTCGTCGCCCTGCGTTTCGTCCAGGGCCTCGGCGTGGGTGGCGAGTGGGGCGGAGCGGTGCTCGTCGCCACCGAGAACGCCCCGGCCGGGAAGCGCGGGCTCTACGGTGCAGCGCCGCAGCTCGGTGTCCCTGCGGGCGTGCTCCTGGCGAACCTCGTCTACCTGCCGCTGACCGCCTTCCTCAGCGAGGAGACGTTCGACGCGTGGGGCTGGCGGATCCCGTTCCTCGCCTCGGCGATCCTCGTCTTCGTCGCCATGTGGATCCGCCTGGGTCTCGAGGAGAGCGCGGAATTCAAGGCCGCCAAGGATGCACCCGCACCGGTCGACGAGAAGATGCCGATCCTCGAGGTGCTCACGCAGCACTGGAAGACCGTGCTGCTCGCCGGCGGCACCTTCATCGCCACCAACGGCATCGCCTACGCCTACATGGTCTACGTCCTCAAGTACGGCGAGGCCACGCTCGGGTTCGGCAAGACCACGATGCTTACGCTGCTGATCGCCTCCTGCCCGTTCTGGATGGCCGGCATGGCTTTCAGTGCATGGCGTTCGGACCTGGTCGGACGCCGCACCATCTACATCAGGTCGTCGGCGGCACTGGTCGTCGCGGCCGCCCTGTTCTTCCCGCTGATGGACACCGCACTCCTTCCGGTCATGCTCCTCGCAATGGTCGGTCTCGGGTTCACCCTCGGCTGCTGCGCCGGCCCGCAGTCGGCGCTGTTCGCCGAACTGTTCCCGGCGAAGATCCGCTACAGCGGTGCGTCGCTCGGCTACCAGATCGGCGCCATCCTCGGCGGCGGTCTCGCACCGATGGTGGCGACCTCCCTGTTCGCAGCGACCGGCACCTCGATGTCCATCACCGGCTACTTCGTGCTGATCGCGCTGATCAGCCTCATGAGCATCCTGCTGCTGCGTGTGCCGTCCGCCGGGCACGCGAACACCACCGACTCCCGCCGTTCTCCCGAGGAAGGTGCCTGACCATGTCGACCTACTACCAACCGCCCACGTACCCCGCGTCGGAATTCGAGTCGATGACTCCCGCCGACGAGACGCTGCCCGTCGTCGTGGTCGGTGCCGGTCCGGTCGGCATGGCCGTCGCCCTCGGTCTGGCCCAGCGCGGTGTGCCCGTCACGATCCTCGAAGCCGCCGACCAGGTGTCCTTCGGCTCGCGCGCCATCTGCATCTCGCGCCACAGCCTCGAGGCCGCCGCCCGCCTCGGCTTCGGCGAGGAACTCGAGAAGATCGTGCTGCCGTGGGTCGGTGGCCGCAGCTTCTACCGCGACCGGCAGGTCCTGCACTTCCAGATGCCACAGCGTGACTTCGACGTCCGCCCGCCCATGATCAACGTCTCCCAGTCGGAGTTCGAGCAGATCATGGTCGACACCATCGAGCAGAACCCGCTCATCACGCTGCACTGGGAGGCCCCGATCGCCGGGATCCTGCGTGGCGAGGACGAGGTCACCCTCGAGGTCGACACCGCCGCGGGCAAGCGCCATCTGCGGGCACGGTGGGTCGTCGCCGCCGACGGCGGCCGTAGCCGTATGCGCGAGCTCGCGGGACTGCGGTTGCAGGGCACCAGCTACGAGGGCCGCTACGTCATCGCCGATATCCACTGGGAGTCCGATCTCCCCGCAGAGCGCATGGTCTGGTTCGACCCGCCGAGCAACCCCGGCTCGACGATCATCATGCACAAGCAGCCCGGCAACATCTGGCGCATCGACTACCAGCTCGACCCGTCCGAGGACGCCGAGATCGAGACGCAGGAGGAGGCGATCCGCGCCCGCATCGCCAAGCACCTCGACTGGCTGCGCAACGACCTGCCGTGGACCCTGGAGTGGAAGGGCTTCTACAGTGCCCGCGCGCTCGCCCTCGACGAGTTCACCCACGATCGCCTCCTCTTCGCCGGTGACGCGGCCCATCTCGTGCCGATCTTCGGTGTGCGCGGCCTCAACTCGGGTATGGAGGACGCCGAGACCCTCGCGTGGCAGCTCGCCGCGGTCGTGAACGGCAACGCCGAACCCGCCCTGCTGCAGGCGTACTCGTTCGAACGCCACAACGCGTGGGAGCAGAACGTCGCCAACGCCGGCAAGTCCACGCTCATCATGAGCCCCGGCAGCCACGGCTATCGCACCACGCGCGACGCGATCCTCGCGCTCGCCGTGGGACGCCCCGAGTTCGGGCACCTGATCAACCCGCGTCAGTCCAGCGCCACGCACGCCCGCCTGTCGCCGCTGACCTGGTCGGTCGCCCCCGGAACCGAGGGTGTGCTGCCGGGCGATCCCGTCGAGGACCGCCGGATCCGCATCGCCGGTCGCGAGACGTCGCTGAACGACGCGCGCGGCACCGGATTCGCGGTGCTCGGTGTGGGCCTCGACGCCGCGGGTTCGGCCGCACTTGCCGCCGCTGCGACGAGCCTGGCGCAGGCGCTCGCCCCCGAGAGCGTCGCTGCCCTG
>NZ_AJVB01000133.1:0-9003 GCF_000278445.1 Rhodococcus sp. R1101 | reverse complement strand
CCGTCCCGGCCGGGCTGCTGCTCGCGGCCGCCGCCTGCGGTCTGCTGCTGTTGTTCGATCGGACCCGGGTGCTGCTGCTCGAGGCGCTCGAAGCGTCGATGCGCGGCACGCTCCGGGCGTTCGAGGTGGCCGGTGCGGGGCAGCAGTTCGTCGACACCTGGGAACGGACCCTCGAGATCATGGTGCGGCTGTGGTGGGTGTGGATCGGCAGTGCGGTGCTGGTCGGCACCGTAGGCACCGCGCTGTTGTGCTTCGGGATCTTCCGCGTGGTGGCCCTGCGCAGCACGTGGGCGACCCGGTCGGTCGACTGGCCCGAGCAGGACCCGGCCGCCGCCCCGGGTCCGCTGCCCGTGGCGCTGCGCCTCGTCGGTTACCGGTATCCGGGAACCGACCGCGACGCCCTGTCGGACATCGACCTCACGATCGGGCCGGGGGAGTTCGTCGCGATCGTCGGGGGCAACGGCTCGGGCAAGTCGACGCTCGTACGGTTGCTCGCGGGACTCGAGCCGACCGTCGGCCTGATCGACCGGCCCGGATCCGTCGGCCCGGGACGCCCCGGTGGCACGGCCATGATCCTGCAGCATCCCGAGAGCCAGGTGCTCGGCCGCACCGTCGCCGAGGATCTGCGGTGGGGATTCGAGGACGTCGACGTCGACGATCTGCTCGCGCGGGTCGGCCTGGCCGGGATGGCGGACCGCGCCACGGAAGATCTGTCGGGCGGGCAACTGCAGCGGCTGGCGCTGGCGGGCGCACTCGCCCGCCGACCTGCACTGCTCATCGCCGACGAGATCACCGCGATGGTCGACGCCGACAGTCGCGTGGAACTGATCCGATTGCTCGCGGACGTCGCGCGGGAGGGTACCGCGGTCGTGCTCGTCACTCATCTCGACGACGAGGCCCGCGCGGCCGACCGCATCGTGCACATCGCCGACGGACGCATCGTCCCGAGGGTCGCCGCGCCGCCGCTGCCGGCGCCGGTCGCGGCGACCGCACCCGCGTTCCCGCAGCCGGTCCTCGAACTGCGCGACGTCACGCACATCTACGCGGCCGGCACACCCTGGGCACACACCGCGCTGCGCGAGGTGTCGCTGACGATCTGCCGCGGTGAAGGGGTACTGGTCGTCGGGGAGAACGGTTCGGGCAAGTCCACGCTCGCGTGGATCGTCGCCGGACTGATGCGCCCCACGCGCGGAACGGCCGTGCTGCACGACACCCCGACGGCCGATCTGCACGGAGAAGTGGGCATAGTCTTCCAGCAGGCACGGCTGCAGTTGCAACGACCGACCGTGGCCCAGGAGATCTCCGAGGTGGCCGGGCTTCCGCATACCGACCGCGGCTACGTCGCCGCCGTCCTGCACCGGGTGGGTCTGCGTCCCGAACTGATCGACCGGCCGATCGACCGGCTCAGCGGCGGTGAGATGCGGCGGGTCGCGATCGCCGCCCAACTCGCCCGCACCCCGCGGGTGCTGGTGCTCGACGAACCGCTGGCCGGACTGGATCTGCGGGGCCGCCGCGAGGTCGTGTCGATCCTCGCCCATCTACGCGCGGTCGAGCACGTCACCGTCGTCGTCATCTCCCACGACCTGCACGGAATGGAAGAGGTGTGTTCGCGCACCGTGGTGCTCGAGGACGGACGCATCGTGGAGCAGACGGGAGCGGTGATCGCATGAGTCGCACACGCACACGCACACGCACACGCACACGCACACGCACGCGCCAGCGGCGCCCGATCATCCTGCTGCGGCCCGTGCCTCGGGAGACAACCCTGCACCGGGTGTGGGCCGGCACGAAGGTCCTGTCGGCAGCGGCGCTGTCGGTGGCGGTGAGCTTCGCTCCGAGCTGGACCGGGCTCGGCATCCTGCTCGCCGTGCTGGTCGTGGGTGTGCTCGTCGCACGGATCCCGCGCGGGGTGGTCCCGACGATTCCGTGGTGGGTGTTCGCGGTCCTCGCCGTCGGCCTGGTCCTCAACGCAGCGGGTGGCGGGCTCACCGCCTACGTCCGGACGATGCTGCTCGGCGTGGGTTTGCTGGTGCTCGCGTCGCTGGTCGGGTGGACGACGCGACTGTCCGATCTCGTCGACGCCCTGCCGGTGCTGTTCGCCCCACTGCGACTGCTACGGATGCCCGTCGACGAATGGGTGACGGTGTGCGCGCTGGCGCTGCGGATGCTGCCGACCGTTCGCGCCGAGATGCGGGTGCTGTTCGCCGCGCGCAAGGTCCGCGGCCGGCCCGGCATCCGCACTCCGGCGGGGTGGTGGCAGGAGGTGGCCGACTCCGTCGGCGCGGTGGTGTCGGTATCCATGCGCCAGGTCCGCGATCTCGGCGACGCGCTGGCGGTACGGGGACCACGATCGGCGATCCGCCCGCCGCTGCGACTGCGGCTCGGGGACGTCCTGACGGTGCTGGTCGTGGCGGGCGCGTGCACGGCGATCACCGTGTGGGGCTGACCCGTCAGTTGCGGTTGTGCGAAGCGGTGTCCTTCGAACGCGAGCGGATGCGCCGGACGATCCCGTAGCCGATCACCGCGACGACGACGGCGATCACGACGTACTGCAGCGCCGAGGCGTACGGTTCGACGGCGCTCCAGTTCTCGCCGAGCTGATAACCGGCCAGCACGAAGATCGAGTTCCAGATGAGGCTGCCCGCGGTGGTGAACGCGAGGAACTGCCAGATCGGCATCCGTGTGACACCGGCGGGAATGGAGATGAGGCTCCGGAAGACGGGCACCATCCGGCCGAAGAAGACGGCCTTGCGTCCGTGCCGCTGGAACCAGGCGGTCGAACGGTCGAGGTCCTCGACATCGACGAGTGGAAGCTTCCGCACGACCGCGCGAATCCTGTCCTCACCCACCCAACGACCGATCGAATAGAGACCGAGAGCGCCGAACACGGAACCGAGGGTCGTCCAGAACAGCGCACCGAACAGGGTGAAACTGCCCAGGCTCGCGGCGAACCCGGCGAGCGGCAGGATGACCTCGCTGGGGAGCGGCGGAAAGAAGTTCTCGAGAGCGATCGCGATGCCGGCACCGACACCGCCGAGGCGGTCCATCAACTCGAGCGCCCATCCTGCGAGACCGTCGGTGGGGGCTGATTGTGAATCCGCGACACTCATCCACCCGACCCTACCGAGGGGTCGTCGAGGTTTCCGCTCGTACGGAGCGAAACGGTTCCGGTCTGCTCGGCCGGCGCGAAGGATGGCGGTGTATATCGCTCTCCACCCGGAGGGCCCATCCGGAAGGTGATCTCCCGTGACGATCGTTGTCGTCGCGGGCAACCCGCAGCCCGCATCCCACCACCTCGACGCCGGAGCCCGTCTCGCCGCGGCTCTCGCCGGACGAGAGCCCGATCACGTTGTGGACGTGGTCACACGCGGTGCAGGACTGCTCGGCTGGGGCGACGAGCAGATCGCACTGGCACCCGACCTGCTGCTCGAGCCCGTCCTGGTGGAACTGGGCGCTACGACCCCGGCGCCCGGCCTGTATCTTCACGATTCGACCTACACAACCGATAGCCGTATCGCGGACTACGCCGAACGCCGGTCGCCGGTGCCGTCCGCCGCACTTCGAAACGAGGCCGCCTCATGACCACTCTCGACGGACCGTCTCTGCGTCAGGCCTTCGCGCACGTCCCCTCGGGTGTCGTCGCGATCTGCGCGGAGGTGGACGGAGAGCGGATCGGGATGGCGGCGAGCACCTTCGTGCCGGTGTCGCTCGACCCGCCGCTCGTCTCGTTCTGCGTGCAGAACACCTCGACCACGTGGCCGCGTCTCGCGTCTCTCCCGCATCTCGGCATCAGCGTGCTGAGCGAGGAGCACGACGGTGCCGCGCGGGTCCTCGCCGCGAAGAACGGCGATCGCTTCGCCGGTATCGCCATCGAGAGTCGCGAAGGCGGCGCGCTGTTCGTCTCGGGCACGAGCGTGCGCATGGACGTGACTGTGGAGCAGGAGGTTCCGGCGGGCGACCACGCGATCGTCGTGCTGCGCATCAACGAACTGCTCACCGACGCCGACGTCGAACCCATCGTGTTCCACCGCAGCTCGTTCCGTCGCCTGCTCGCGTCCTGACTCTCTCACGATTTCGGTGTTTCCACCCGCGCTCAGTGAGGGCGGAACCACCGAAATTCTCTAGGGCGGTGGTGTTCCTGCCGATCGTCGCGGTAGCCGTCCGGTTCCGAACAGCGCCGCGATCGCGAGGAGCGCTGTCACGGCGAACGCGGCGCGCAGCGCTTCGAGTCGCGCATCGGCGTTGACTGCGACGAGTGCTTCCGTTGTGGAGGGGTCGACATTCGCCTCGTCGAGCGCGGCCCGCAACTGGGTCGTGGACAGGAACGGCACCCCGCCGGCCAGCTCGGTGGTCGCCTGCTGCTGTACCGAAGGCGGGACGTCGGGGTTGTTCTCGATTCCGGTGACGACCGACGTGGTGAGGGTCGCGATGAGGATCGACCCGATCAGCGCGGTGCCCAGCGACGCCCCGAGATTGGTTGCGGTGTTCTGCACACCGCCGACCTCCGCGCTCTGGGAATCGGGTACCGACGAGACCGTGACCGCGCCGAGCTGGGAAGCCAGCGCCCCCAGACCGAGACCCATCAACAACATGGGTATCGACACCACGGCCGCATCGGCGCCCGGGTCCATACCGGCAACGAGGATCAGGATCCCCAGGATCATCGAACCCAGACCCATGCGCACCACACGTCGGGGGTCGGCGTGGGGTCGCACTTTCGGGATCACCGTTGCGGCCAGCACCAGTGCGACCGACAACGGCAGGATTCGGACACCGGTCTCGACCGCGCTGAGTTCGAGTACGACCGACAGGAAGAGAGGGACGGAGAAGAAGACTCCGGCCTGCACCGCGAACTGCGCGAAGAACATCGTCAGACCGCCGACGAGCTGGCGGTTGGCGAACAGCCCCGGATCGACCAGCGGGTCGCGGCCCCTGCTGACGAGAGCGCTCTGCCACCGCATGAATGCATAGAGCACCAGCGAGCCCGCGACGAGAAGCCAGATGACCGGGGACAGGCCCAGGACGGCGGGTGCGCCCGGCTCGGCCCGCACCCAGCCCCATTCGCTCGAGCGCAGGACGCCGTAGACGACGGATCCCAGACCGAGTACGGACAGGGCGGATCCCACGAGGTCGAGGTGGACGCGGTGAGGGGGAACGTCCTCGATACGGCGCAGCACCAGCAGGATCAGCACCACCAGGACGACCTCGCCGAAGAAGACGTAACGCCACGACGCGAACGTCGTGACGGCCCCGCCCAGCAACGGACCCACGGCCACGGCCGACGCACCGGCCGCCGCGACCAGACCGTATGCTGCGGAACGCCGATCGGGAGCGAAGTTGGCTGCGACGAGCGAGACGATCGCCGGCATGATCAGAGCCGCGCCGATACCTTCGAGCAACGACCACCCCACCAGCAGGACCGCGAGGTTCGGGGCGAGTCCGGTGGTGAACGAGCCGATGCCGTAGATCACCAGTCCGATACCGAACGCGCGACGTCGACCGAGGATCGTGCCGACCTTCCCCCCGGTGATCATGAGGGATGCCATCACCAGGGTGTAGAGGGTGATCGCGGTCTGGATGCCGGTGATCGTGGTGCCGACGTCCTGTGCGACGGTCGCCATCGACACGTTCATCACCGAGCTGTCGAGCGTCATCAGGAACTGGCCCGACGCCAGTACTGCGAGTACCAGGGTCGAACCCGAGCGGATCTCCGGCTGCGACGACACCTGTCCGTCCTTCGGCTCAGGTCGCCGGGAGAGGCGGGAAGGATCCACTGCCGCTACCGACAGGTACCGGCATTCGGCGCGACATCGCTTCTACTCTTCGCGTTCGAATGTCACGAGCATTCCCTCGACGCCACCGGGGCCGATCCGTCCCTTGATGTCGGCGGAGGTGATCGCCTTCAGGCGCCACCCGTCTCGGGCATGATCGTTGAGGATCTTCTCGAGCTTGCCGCCGGACATCTTCCCGCCGAGCATGCCTTCGCGGATCTCGATCACCTTGTACGAGTACATCTGTTCAGCTTACGGTCGCCCCGCGAGAATCTCGTCGAAATCCGACGGCAGTACGTGACATCGGAAGATGACGCTTTCGAGACCGATCGTGAACTTCGGTGTTTCCGACCGCGCTCGGCGACGTCGGAAACACCGAAATCGTGAGAGGACACCGACCGTGCAGAATCGGGACGGGTATCGGGCCGAGTGCGAAGGGTAGGCATGCTGGACTACACGCGTTACTGCGTCGAGATCGTCGAACAGACGGAACTGCTGGTGGCCTCACTGGCCGGGCAGGATATGACCACAGCCGTGCCGTCGTGTCCGGGATGGAACGTCGGTCAGCTCGCCCGGCACATCGGCTACGGGCACCGGTGGGCGGCCGAGGCGGTCCGGGGGAACGGGGCGATGCCCCGCACCGACCGCCCGATGCGGGAGTTGGCGGATTATGTCGACGAGGATCCGGACGAGGTGATCCCGTGGTTGCGGGAAGGGGCGCACGAGCTCGGGACCGCCCTGCGGGAGATCGGCCCGAACATGCGGGTGTGGACACCGATCCCGGGCGGCAGGAAAACCCCGGAGTTCTTCGCCCGGCGGTTCACCCACGAGACGGTCGTGCACCGCGCCGACGCTGCGCTTGCGCTGGGTGTGGGATTCGCGGTGGCACACGACCTCGCGGTCGACAGCGTGGACGAGTGGCTCGACCTGGCCGTGGTCACCTGGCCGCGACGCGATGCGGAACGGCACCGTGCGCTGCACGGTCCGGACCGGACACTGCACTTCCATGCGACGGACACGTCGGCGGAGTGGGTCGTGGATCTGACCGGAGAAGAGTTCGTGTGGCGGCACGCCCACGAGAAGAGTGCCGTCGCGGTACGCGGACCGCTGACGGAGCTACTGCTGGTGCTCTACCGGCGGCGCGCGGTGGACGCGACCGACGTGAAGGTCTTCGGCGACACCGAGTTCCTGGCGGCCTGGCTCGACGTCAGTTCCTTCGGCCAGCCGTAGGTCGGACCGCACAGCGGGTGGCCGCACCGCGACGTCGAGACACGGCCACCCGCATGCGAATCAGAGCGACAGGCGTGAGGCCGAGTACGCGTGGCGGATCGCGTCGAGTGCGCTGGTGCAGGGAATGTGGGCTTCCTGCAGCGAGTGGATCACCTCGGCGGTCGGTCCGGACTGCTCGAAGGCGCTGCCGGCGGCGACGGCCCAGGCGACTTCGCCGGGCTCGAATGTCCGAGTGGGCTTCCATCCTCGCTGGGGTGCAAGCTCGCGCAGAGTGCTCCAGTGCGCGACCTCGTCCGCGTCCGGACGTCCGATGAAAAGTAGGCGGTCGTGTCCCACGATGAACCCCTTCGTTCTTCGTCGTGCTTCGACAGGTAGGTCGTCCTCCCTGTGTGCTTCGTTACATTTACCTGATCGCGAGGCCTCATGGGTTTGGGAGGTTCCACTATGTGGTACGCGCGTCGGGCTCGCGAGACCCATCCGAGGAAGGCGGTCGTGTATCGCCGTAGCGAGCAGCGAACGCACCGGGGGTCATGCCCACGACCTTCGCGAAATCTCGCACGAAGTGGGGTTGGTCGGCATAACCGAGGACGGCGGCGACCTCCGACAACGAGCCGGGTCTCTCGCGCAGGCGGCCGGCGGCCTCCTGCAGTCGCCGTCGCTGGATGAGCCACTTCGGGGTCAGGCCGATCCGCCGCTGGACGAGGCGTTGCAGGGCCCGCTCACCGAGAGCGAACTCCGTTCGGATCTGCTCGACACGCAGGACGTCGGGGTTCTCCTCCACGAACGCCACCAGCCGATTGACGAGTCGTCCTTCCTCGTCGATGGGGAGGTGGGCGCGAAGCACCTCGTCGAACCCCTCCGTCGCGGAGCGATGCGACTCCGGTGAACGGGGGTCGGATGCCATCGCCTCGCGTACCCGTGTGATCAGGCGCGTGCCGGGGTCGCCGAGGACGTCGGTGAGGTCGACGGCCCGGTCGGTGAACGCCGCGAGCGAGGTGCCGGTGAGCAGGGCGCCGGCCGCAGGGCTGAGCATGCACCCGACCGTCCAGCCCTCGCCGGTGAGTGTGACGGTGGACAGTCCGTGCTCGACACCGTAGAAGCGCGCGTAATCGTGCCCGACCACCATCTGGCAGACCGGATACCGCAGCACCCGCTGGGGTGCCTCCCGGCCGGGCGGCACCGACCAGACCGGAATCCAGTACCGCTGCACCAGGTCCGTGAGGTCGGGCCCGGCGGGATAGCGATCGATGGTGTGCGAGGCGTCGTGCGGGTCCTTCAGGTGGGCGCGTTCGATGTCGTCGCGACCGCCGAGACGCCGCGCCGCCGGGTCGCCGCCGTCGGGTTTCATCAATACCTCGCCCTCGGTGGTCGTCAGTATCGAGTCATGAATACAACAGCACTGCGACACGCAGAGGCCTACAAGCCGCTCACCGACGTGATCTCGTCCCTGCGCGACGCCGAGTGGGACGCACCGTCGCCGTGTGAGGGGTGGACCGCGCGCGACGTCCTGGCCCACATCATCGACACGCAGCGGGAGTTCTTCGACGGTCGCGGTGTCGAGACGGGGGAGCGGCCCGACACCGGCCGTCCCGCCGAGGCCTGGCAGGTACACACGGCGCGTATCGCCGAGATCCTCGCCGACGACGCACTCGTCTCGACGACCTACGAGGGTTATTTCGGGCCGACGACGGTGGGCGCGACCTTCGAACAGTTCTACATCTGGGACATGCTCGTGCACCGCTGGGACATCGCGCGCAGCGCGGGGGCCCATGTGGCGTTCTCCGACGCCGAACTCGATCGGATGGAGGCGGGCGCCGACAGTTTCGGCGACGCGCTCTACATGGACGGTGTCTGCGCGCCGGCGGTGGACGCTGCCGACGATGCCGACCGCACGACCCGCATTCTCGCGAAGATGGGCCGGCGCACGGCCGCGGCGCTTCGATAGGCCGCGTTATCGTCGGTCGTATGAGCGAATCGATCCGCGTCGCGGACTTCGTGCGCG
>NZ_AJVB01000132.1:0-9043 GCF_000278445.1 Rhodococcus sp. R1101 | reverse complement strand
GATCTTCTCCCAGTAGAAGCGCAGATCCGCGGTGTCGTAGTACAGCGACGTCACCGGATAGCCGCCGTGTGGGGAGTACGGATCGGTGTCCATCCGGGCGGCGAGCTCGTGCCGCAGTTCGGGCACCTTCATCTCGTCGACGAGATACTTGATCTCGTACCGGTTGAACGCGTGCAGTCTGCTCGCGGTTTGCTGATAGCCGTTGTTCACCCCCACAGCACACACTCGTGATCTCGAGGTTCCGTGGAGTTCTCCTGGCAACTTCCTGACAATCGGGAAGCTCGCAGGAACCTGCCAGGAAACCTCGAGCGGGGTACCAGCCCCACCCGCGACAATCGAAGTCGTGACCGACCGGATCCCTGAAGCGCGCGTGCTCGTCGTCGACGACGAGCCGAGCATCGTCGAACTGTTGTCCGTGAGCCTGAAGTTCCAGGGCTTCGAGGTGGAGACCGCGAGCAACGGGCCAGAGGGCCTCGACAAAGCGCGACGGTTCCGGCCCGATGCAGTGATTCTCGACGTGATGATGCCCGGCATGGACGGCATGGGCATGCTGCGCCGCCTGCGCGCCGACGGCATCGACGCACCCGTACTGTTCCTCACCGCGAAGGACGCGGTGGAGGACAGGGTCGCGGGCCTGACGCTCGGCGCCGACGACTACGTCACCAAACCATTCAGCCTCGAAGAGGTCATCGCCCGGCTGCGCACCATCCTGCGTCGCGCCGGCAAGGTGTCCGAGGCCGAACGCAACTCCCGCATCACCTTCGCCGACCTCGAACTCGACGAGGACACCCACGAGGTGTTCAAGGCCGGCAAGCCCGTGTCGCTGTCGCCGACCGAGTTCACGCTGCTGCGGTACTTCATGCTCAACGCCGGCACGGTGCTGAGCAAACCCCGCATCCTCGAGCACGTGTGGAACTACGACTTCGGCGGTGAGGTCGGGGTGGTCGAGTCGTACGTGTCGTATCTGCGACGCAAGGTCGACACCGGCGAAATCCCCCTCATCCACACCGTTCGCGGCGTGGGCTACGTGATGCGGGAACCCCGCACATGAACCGCCTGCGGGCGCTGCCGCTCCGTTGGACCTTGGTGGCCGCCCTGGTGCTCCTCGCCGGCATCGGTCTGCTCGCGTCGGGTGTCGCGGTCACCTCGGCGCTGCAGAACTCCCTGCTCTCGCGCGTCGACCGCGACCTCGAGGAGGCCGCACGGACCTGGGCACGCCCCGACAGGCCACCACCGACGCCGCCGCTGGACACCCCCAGCTCCCGGCGACCACCGAGCCCCTTCTACGTGCAGGTCGTCGACGCCGACGGTCAGGTGTTGTTCGTCGTCAACGACGAGTCGACCGCACCCGATGTGCCGGAGGAACCGACGGGCAGGCCCATCACCGTCGGATCCGTGGGCGACGACGGTCCGCACTGGCGGGTGATGAGCACCGAGAACGCGTCGGGTGTCGTGACCACGGTCGGGATGAGCCTGGCCGAGGCCGAGGAGACGGTGAACAGGCTCGTCGTGCTGCAGACGGTGATCGGTGCGGTCGTGCTGGTCGCACTGGCGGTGGCCGGTGGTGTCGTCGTGCGGATGAGTCTGCGTCCGCTCGACGAGGTCGAGCGCACCGCCGCCGCGATCGCCGAAGGGGACCTCAGCGAGCGGGTGCCCGAGAGCGATCCCCGAACCGAGATCGGCCGGTTGTCGGTGACCTTCAACGCGATGCTCGGCAGGATCGAATCGGCGTTCGCGGCGACCGCGGCATCCGAGGAGTCGGCGCGACGCTCGGAGGAGAAGATGCGTCGCTTCGTCGCCGATGCCAGCCACGAACTCCGCACCCCGCTCACCACCATCCGCGGTTTCGCCGAGTTGTATCGGCAGGGCGCGAGCACCGACACCGGCATGCTGATGGAACGCATCGAACGCGAGGCCCGCCG
Organism: Rhodococcus sp. R1101; assembly: GCF_000278445.1. NCBI lineage: Bacteria > Bacillati > Actinomycetota > Actinomycetes > Mycobacteriales > Nocardiaceae > Rhodococcus > Rhodococcus sp. R1101. Next base: position 7,121 of record NZ_AJVB01000132.1, on the reverse strand, counting down.
CATGGGCCTGCTCGTCGAAGACCTGCTGATGCTCGCGCGACTCGACGAACAACGCCCGCTCGACCGTTCCCCGGTGGACCTGCTCGCGGTTGCGGCCGACGCGGTGCACAACGCGCGTGCCGTCGCACCCGAACGGACCATCACCCTCGACATCATCGACGGCCCAGGCACTCCCGAGGTTCTCGGCGACGACGCCCGTCTGCGCCAGGTATTGAGCAATCTCGTCACCAACGCGCTGACCCACACCCCACCCGACGCCGATGTCACCGTTCGGGTGGGCACCGCGGACACCGATGCTGTTCTGGAAGTCGCCGACACGGGCCCGGGCCTCGACCCCGACGACCGGGAGCGCATCTTCGAACGCTTCTACCGCGCCGACGCCTCCCGCACCCGCGCGTCGGGTGGGAGCGGGTTGGGCCTGTCGATCGTCGCCGCGCTGGTCGCGGCGCACGGCGGGAAGGTGGAGGTGGAGTCGGAGAAGGGTGCCGGCTCGACCTTCCGTGTCCGCATCCCCCGTCTCACCCCAAGCTGACGCGCTGAAACGGGGCTCGCCCCTGCAACACGCGGGGCGAGCCCCGTTTCACCGCGCGAAAGGTGACCGGGAGATCGGTGGAACGCCGATTGTCCCGCTGGGCTGAAAAGCTGTGTCGCCGGACACAGCGCGGTTCCTAGTCTCGGCTCATCCGAGGAAGGGAACCGGCAACAATGCAGTCGCTCGCCTGTCACACCTGTGACGCTCGCGTGCTCGTCGCGAAGTACAGCCCCGCTCATACCAGCATCCAGTGGTCCGACGAGGCCCGGCAGTCGTGCCGTGAGATCGCGGCCGCCTCCGCGGTCGGTCCCGGTGCTTACGTGATGCGGTGCGAGGCACTCGACCGCACGGTGGACGAGGCCGTGTCCGACGGTGTGATCCGGACCGGCCACCGGGTCGATCCCGCCATCGCTCCTCTCGCTTCCACGGAGGCGGCCACCCCGGCCCGGTGACCGCCGTTCGTCTTCACCCCTCTTCAGCCCCTTCACTTCTCGTCAGCGCAGGAGAAACCATGACCGTCCCCCAGGAGCGGATCGAGATCCGCAACATCGATCCCGGTACCAATCCCACCCGCTTCGCGCGCGGATGGCATTGCATCGGCCTCGCCAAGAATTTCCGTGACGGAAAGCCGCACCAGGTCAAGGTGTTCGGCACCGACCTGGTGGTCTTCGCCGACACGGCAGGAAAGCTGCACGTGCTCGACGCCTTCTGCCGGCACATGGGTGGCAATCTCGCGCGCGGGGAGATCAAGGGCGACACCATCGCGTGCCCGTTCCACGACTGGCGCTGGAACGGCCAGGGCCGTTGCGAAGCGGTTCCGTACGCGCGCCGCACGCCGAAGCTGGGCCGCACCAAGGCGTGGACGACGATGGAGCGCAACGGCGTTCTCTTCGTCTGGCACTGCCCGCAGGGTAGTGAGCCCACTCCCGAACTCGCGATCCCCGAGATCGAGGGCTACGAGGACGGGCAGTGGAGCGAGTGGACGTGGACGACCATCCACGTCGAGGGCTCGCACTGCCGCGAGATCGTCGACAACGTCGTCGACATGGCGCACTTCTTCTACGTGCACTACCAGATGCCCGAGTACTTCAAGAACGTCTTCGACGGGCACATCGCCGGCCAGCACATGCGCTCCTACGGCCGTGACGACATCAAGACCGGCGTGCAGATGGATCTGCCGGAGGCGCAAACTATTTCGGATGCCTTCTACTACGGCCCGTCCTTCATGCTCGATACGATCTACACGGTCGCCGAGGGCACGACCATCGAGTCGAAGCTGATCAACTGCCACTACCCGGTGACGAACAATTCGTTCGTGCTGCAGTTCGGCACCATCGTCAAGAAGATCGAGGGTATGTCCGAGGAGCAGACCGCCGAGATGGCGACGATGTTCACCAACGGTCTCGAAGAGCAGTTCGCCCAGGACATCGAGATCTGGAAGCACAAGTCCCGCATCGAGAATCCGCTCCTCACCGAGGAGGACGGCCCGGTCTACCAGCTGCGTCGCTGGTACAACCAGTTCTACGTCGACCTCGAGGACGTCACGCCGGACATGACGCAGCGTTTCGAGTTCGAGGTGGACACCTCTCGTGCGCTCGAGTCGTGGCACCAGGAAGTGGAGGAGAACCTCGCCGGTTCGGCGGAGTGATCCGACGATCCGTCCCGCCGCACGCGGCGGGACGGATCAGGTGTCGCGTCGGCGGAAGCCGTCGACGAACAACGACACGACGACGTGGGCGAGATCGGCGAGGGAGCGGTCGGGGCCGGGCAGGTACCAGCGGGAGGCATGCCAGACCGCGTCGTAGAGAAGGTGCCGGAACGCCTCGGGGTCGATGTCGGTGCGGAAGAGACCTTCGGCGATGCCCTCGCGGATGGTGTCGCTCCACGCGACCTGCATGGCGTCCGCGGCGGCGACCATGTCGGCTTCGACGACGCGTTCGCGCATGTATTCGCCTTCGCGTCGCCAGATGGAGGTCGCCCCGTGATAATCCTCGGAGGTCTCCAGCGCTATCCGGGTGAGGGCTTCGATCCGCTCGACGGGTGGCAGATTGCGCGTGAGTACTTCGCGGCAGCGTTCGTTGAGGTCGGTGATGTACTCGCGGATGAGCTCGGTGACGATCGCTTCCTTGGACGGGAAGTAGTGGTAGAGCGCTCCGGAGTAGACGCCGACCGCGTCGGCGATCTCGCGGATGGTCGTAGCGGAGACACCCTTGCGGGCGAAGATCTCCGCGGATCTGTCGAGTATCTGTCTCCTGCGCTCCTGCGGATCCACCCTCGTCCTCTCGTAAGGCCTGGTCGAGACCTGTTCCGGACCGTATTGTGCCACATTCATTGATCAATTGATCAATGAAGTCCCGTATCGATGTCTTCAGGAGTATGCATGGCCGTATCCCGTATGGACCCGATCGTTCCCACGCTGCCCCTCGCGGGTGGCACCGCCCTCGTGACCGGAGCCGGTCAGGGCATCGGGCGGGGTATCGCCCTTGCGCTCGCCGCTGCCGGTGCCTCGGTGGCCGCGGTGGGCCGCACCGCGGAGACCATCGGTGCCACCGCGATCGAGATCGAAGCCCGAGGCGGTCGCGCGGTGCCGTACGTGTGCGACGTGACCGACCCGGAAGCAGTGGATGCGACCGTAGCGGACGTGGTGGCGGAGTTCGACGGACTCACGATCCTGGTCAACAACGCGCAATCACCGGCTCCGGGAACGTTGCTCGAACTCGACGAAGCCGTGTACCGCGACGGTATGGAGTCCGGCCCGGCCGCCACCTGGCGGATGATGCGGGCGTGTCACCCGCACCTGCGTGGCGGCGGCTCGATCGTCAATCTCGGATCGGCGGCCGGAATCCGTTGGAACCCTTCGGGGACGGGCGGATACGCGGCCGCGAAGGAGGCGATCCGGGTCCTCACCCGTACCGCTGCATGCGAATGGGCGGCGGATGGGATCCGCGTCAACAGCATTCTCCCGCTGGCCGATTCGATCGCCATGCAGGAGTGGGCGGAGCGCGAACCCGACGAAGCCACCGCGTACGCGACATCGATTCCGCTCGGGCGCCTCGGTGATCCCGAAACCGATATCGGGCCTGCCGTGGTGTTCCTGTGCAGCGAGGCCGCCCGCTACATCACGGGCCACTCGTTACCGGTGGACGGCGGTCAGGCACTGGTGCGCTGACCCCCGGATCAACCGAGGTGGTGCTGCGTGTCGGTCGACGACAGGGCGCGCCACACCGCCCGCGCTGCGAGCCGGACCGGGGTGGCCAGGCCGACGGTATCGACGACGTCGACGGGCCCCGTCACGGACAGTGCTCCTACGCAGGTTCGCCCGTTGCCGATCGGTGCCGCCACGCACGCGACACCCGGCACCGATTGCTCGCGCTCGTGCGCGATATGCCGCTCGCGGATGTACGCGATCTCGTTGCGAGGCAGCAGGTTCTCGACCCTCGAGGTGACGGTGGGCGTACATCCTGCCGCGGGGTGGGCGGTGTGGAGCCGGGTGTGGGCCAGAAGGGCCTTGCCGAGTGCGGTGCGATGCGCCGGCTGCCGTCCACCGATACGCGAGGGGAGTTCGAGAGGTCCGCGACCGACCTTGTCGACGTAGCGTACGTCGCCACTTTCCAGCACGGCCAGATGCACGACGAGACCTGTCGCCGAATGCAGGTCGTGCAGGACGGGATGGGCGGCTCGGTTCAGGCGATCGCGATTGCGCGCCAACGCGCCCCATTCGAGGGGTGTGCGTCCGAGTGCGTAGGCCTTGCCGCGCTTGCTCACCCAGCCGTACTCGGTGAGCTGGGTGAGCAGGCGGTGGGTGGACGAGCGTGGTAGCCCCGTGCGCGTCGAGAGTTCGGAGAGGGTGAGGTAGCCGCCGGCGTCGAACTCGTCCAGGAGTCCGGCCACGCGGGCGATGAAAGCGTTGGGGAACTCGTCGGTGCGTGTCATCAATCCTCACACGGTGTCCGGGCCATCCATTGATCAAGCGATCAATGGATGAACGTCACTGTAACAGGGCGGGTCGTCACGCGGTCAGTAATGCTTCGAGACGGTCGGCCTCACGGCGCACCCGTCGGGCCGCGTCCTCGGGGATCGCTTCGGCCGGGCCGGCGAGCGACAGTGCGGCGATCTCCCCGTTGCCCGCCGCGAACGCGGCGACGACATGCCGGAAGCACTCACCACCCTGTACGACACCGTCGACGAGCGGGCAGCCGCCTCCGATCGCCGGGGCGGAGTGGGTTCCGTCGCGGCGGGCCAGCATGGCGGACCCGGCGACGGTCTCCTCGGCGGCGCGCCGCTGTCCTGCCCACGTGTTGTCGGTGACCTGCATTCCGCTCACTTTTTCCAGGTAGACGACCTGATCGCTGTCGAGAACCGACAGGTGGACGACCAGTCCGGTCTCGCGGTGCAGGTCGTACATGGCAGGCAGTGCGGCGCTGTGGATCCGATCGTGGTCCTGCGCGAGAGCGCCGAGTTCGACGATCTTCGGGCCCAGGCGGTAGGTGGTGCCGGTGCGTCGCATCCATCCGACCCGCACGAGCTGGAGAAGCATGCGATGTGCCGACGAGCGGGGAAAGCCCGTGCGTCGGCACAGTTCGGTGAGGGTCAGTCCGTCGGCGTCGCGGAACGGTTCGAGCAGCAGGCCGACGCGGGCCATGACGGACGAGGGGTTGTCGAGAACTTCGGACATGGTCTTCTCCGAGGCGTGATTCGGCGTTGATTGATCGAGCGATCAATGAATGCCTACGACTGTAGCGGTGCACGGCGCTCCAGGGAAGAACGAATTCCAGGAAGAAACGAAAAATGCACCGCGACCAGCGTCGCGGTGCATTTCTCGAACGGGGTGGAACGGTCCGATGTCAGGCGGTCGGCGGCAGGAACGCCTTCAACGGCTCGGAACCCGACTGATCGTGGCCCCAGTACGCATCCGCGGTGATCTCCTCGGACGTGTAGAAGCGCTCGTCGACGAGCATGCCCTCGGTGCCGAACTCGAGATCCCAACCGCCGGGTGCCCGGACGTAGAACGAGACCATCTTGTCGTTGGTGTGCCGGCCGAGCGTCGACGAAATCGAGAAGTCCAGCCGGTTCACGCGATCGAGCGCCTGGCCGACCGCGTCGAGGGTGTCGACCTCGGTCATCAGGTGCACCATGCCGGGCTCCTCGTTCGGCGGAGCCGGGCACAGAGCGAGACTGTGGTGACGCTCGTTGATGCCGAGGAAACGCACCCGCACGAGACCGTCCTCGTCGAGACGGATCGATCCGCGCGGCAGGAAACCCAGCACCTGCGTGTAGAACTCGTACGTCTCGGCGAAGTTCGCCGTGGGCAGCACCACGTGGCCGAGGCCCAGGCCGCCGGTCACCCAGCGCCCGCCGAACGGCGTCACGATCGGGCTGTGGTCGAGCACCGGACCGAAGAACACCTCGAGCCGGGTTCCGGCCGGATCCTCGAACGCGATCGCGGCCTCGGCGTCGATGTACGTCGCTTCCTTGTGCGAGAGCACCTCGACGGCGCGACCCGACTTCTCGACGGCCTCCCGCACCCGCTGGAGCGCGAACTCGTCACGCACCTCCCAGCCCACGGCCAGCGCCTTGTCGGACTCGCCGGGCAGCACCTGGATGCGGGAGCGGCGCTCGTCGACGCGGGCGTAGAAGCCGTCCGGCTCCGGGCCCGAACCCTCGGCCATGCCGAGTCCGTCGAGGAGCAGTGCGCGCCAGCGCGGCACGTCCTGCGTCTGGATGCGGAGGTACCCGAGACCTCTCAATTCAGTCATGTCGTCGTCCTCGAAAGTGAAGGGGGATCAGATCATTGCGCGGTAGGGACCCTGCGGGTCGCCGCCGAGCTGAGTGAGGGCCGCGGAGTGGTAGATCATTCCGGGCACGTGGATGGCGTGGGTCAGGCCGACGTGCGCGTCGCGCCAGAAACGCTGCATCGGCGTCTTCAGGTGCACCGCCGCACCGCCGGCGCGCGCGAAGATCTCGTCCATCGCCCGCACGGAGCGCCACGCGGCCGAGATCTGGGTGCGACGCCCGATGGCGCGCTCCTCGAAGCTGATCTCCTCACCGCGGTCGGTCTTGTCCCAGAACCGGTCGACGGTCTCGAGCAACGCGAGCCGCGACGCGGAGATCTCGGAGGCGGCCTCGCTGATCGCGAACAGGACGTAGGGGTCCTCCTTGATCGGGACGCCGGTGACCTGCACGCGCTTCTTCTGCGCGGCGACGTAGCAGGCCAGCGCACCCTCGGTCATGCCGATCAGCGACGAGGTGATGCCCAGCGGGAAGATGTACGAGAACGGGAACTTGTACAGCGTCTCGTCGCGACCCGCATGCCGCCAGCCGTTGCCGCTCAGGACGATGTCGGCGTCGAGCGTGCGGTATTCGGGGAGGAAGGCGTCCTTGACGATCAGGTCCTTCGAGCCCGTGCCGCGCAGGCCGATGACGTTCCAGCTGTCGGCGTCGATGTCGTAGTCGGAGCGGGGGAGCAGCACGTGCAGGATCTGCCCGGTGCGGTTGCCGTCCTTGTCGCCGACGGCCGCGCCGATCATGACCCAGCCGCAGTGGTCGGTGCCCGACGAGAACGACCAGCGGCCGTTGAGGATGTATCCGC
>NZ_AJVB01000131.1:0-9112 GCF_000278445.1 Rhodococcus sp. R1101 | reverse complement strand
ACTCTCCACCCCGGCGTGTTTGGCTGCGTTGACGACCGCCGTCCTCGGTGCGACCCGCGAGGCGCTCGTCAACGCAGCCAAACACGCCGGGGTGGAGAGTGTGGACCTGTTCGCGGAGGTGGAACCGCATCAGGTGAGCGTGTTCGTACGCGATCGCGGCGTCGGATTCGATCCCGACGAGGTTCCCGCCGACCGGCAGGGGCTGGCCAGGTCGATCCGGGCGCGGATCGAACGTCGCGGTGGCCGCACCGTCGTGAAGTCGAGTCCCGGAAAGGGAACCGAGGTGCGCATCCACGTGCCGCGCGCGGGCCGGACGGATGCCGAACGCGAACAGGACACCGAGTCGACCTTAGAGTGGGGGGTGACCGACCCCCACCCCGAGGAGCAGACACAGTGACTTCGATTCCGGCGACATCGTCCGATGCCACCGAGAACAACCGTCCCTATCGTGTCTTCCTGGTGGACGACCACGCCGTCTTCCGCTCCGGGGTACGCACCGAACTGGGACGCGAGACCGACATGGAGATCGTCGGCGAGGCCGGCGGAGTTGCCGAGGCCGTCGCCGGGATCGAGGCGACCAAGCCGGATGTCGTGCTCCTCGACGTCCACATGCCGGACGGCGGCGGTGTCGCCGTCCTCCAGCGGATCCCCGACGGCCCGGTGTGCCTGGCGCTCAGCGTGTCCGACGCTGCCGAGGACGTCATCGCCGTCATCCGGGCCGGGGCGCGCGGGTACGTGACGAAGACGATCTCCGGTCCGGATCTGGCCGACGCCGTGCGACGGGTCGCCGGGGGAGACGCCGTGTTCAGCCCGCGCCTGGCCGGTTTCGTGCTCGACTCGTTCACCGGTCGGTCCTCCGCCCCGGAACCGCCCCTCGATCCCGAACTCGACTCGCTGACCCCGCGAGAACTCGAGGTGCTACGTCTGCTGGCTCGCGGGTACACCTACCGCGAGATCGCCGAGGAACTCGTGATCTCGGTGAAGACCGTCGAGACACACGCGTCGAACGTTCTGCGCAAGACGCAGCAGTCCAACCGCAATGCGCTGACACGCTGGGCGCACCGGCGGCGCATCGACTGAGCGTGGCGTCGGATCAGACGAGCAGTGCGATGACGACGGCGACGAGCAGCGCCACCAGGATCACCGCGACCATCGCCGCCATCGCCAGGGGTGCATAGGCGACGATGCGGTCCTGCGGGTTGTCGGGCACCGGCCCCTTCGGGAGCAGACGATCGAGCAGCTCCGCCGGGGCGAAACCCTTCGCCGGCCTCTTCGGGCCTCCGGAGGCCTGCGTCGCGGCGCCGAGGGACCGGTCGACGAAGGAACTGCGGGGGCGCGAGGGCTCGACGAAAGGGGCGGAACGTTGCGCCCACGACGGGATCGTGCCGTCCTCGTTCTGGATGGGACGGCCGCGCAGGGCTGCCGCGGACCCGTTCGGTCCGAGGGCCACACGGGCGAGCAGATCGCGTGCCTGCGCCATCGTCGGGCGCCGCGACGGGTCGGGCTGGAGCATCTCGAGCAGGGGCTCGGTGAGTGGACCCGTGTGCGTGGGCATGATGATCTCCGCCCGGGCGACCCGGTGCAGCAACGCGATCGAGTCGGCCTCGAAACCGAAGGGCGGCTGCCCCTCGACCGCGGTGTAGAGGGTCGCGCCGAGCGAGAACACGTCGCTGGCCTCGGTCGGGTCGTTACCGCGCGCGACCTCGGGAGCGAAATAGGCCGGGGTTCCGATGATCACGCCTTCGGGGTCGTTGTCGCCCTTCGCGCGGGCGATGCCGAAGTCGCTGATCTTCACGATGCCGGCGTCGCGGCCCCGCTCGGCGATGAGGATGTTGCCGGGTTTGACGTCGCGGTGGACGATTCCGGCGGCGTGCGCGGCGGTGAGGGCGTCGGCGACGTTCGCGCCGATCTGCGCCACCACGTACGGCGGGAGGGTGTCGACGACGTTCATCACCTGGGCCAGGCTGCGGGACGGCAGGTGTTCCATGACGAGCCACGGTTCGCCGTAGTGCAGTGCCATGTCGTACATCGAGATGGCGTGCTCGTGGGCGAGCTGGGCGGCCGCCCGGCCTTCCCGGAGTGCGCGGCGGCGGAGATCCTCGGCCTCGTCGGGATCGAGGTCGGCGGTGGAGATCACCTGTTTGACGGCGACGTCCCGGCCCAGGCGGTTGTCGCGCGCAAGCCAGACGGCACCCATGCCGCCACCTCCGAGCTTGGAATCGAGCCGATATCGACCGGCCACCAAGTGATCCGGCCCTACGGTCCGTCCTGCCCACGCCTGCTCCGCCACTCGATCGAGAGTAGTCGATCGGAGGTGAGCGGCCCGGCCGAAAGGCGTGTGAGCTGCACTGTAGTCCTACCTCGGAGGGGTGGCGTGTCGACTTGACGGAAGGAAGGTAGGTCGGGTCTACTTGATGAAGATCGAAAGTATGTTCGAATAAGGTTCGAGCCGGGCCACGACTTCCCCGTGGTCGGCCGGTCGTGTGTGTCAGGCGGCAGGCGGATGACAGGGGTGACAGTGGGCGAGGTGGCCGAATTTCCGGTGGGCGACGAGGAAGCGGGTCGCGCGGAACGGGCGGAACGGATCGAGGCGTTGCGGCGTCGTGTCGCGGCGGTGCCGGCACGTGGCGAGGGGCAGTCCGTCGCGCGAGGCGGGGTCGGAACCACGCCCGACCGCATCCTGTCCGTCCCGGATCCTCTCGCGGAACTGTTACCGCAGGGCGGCCTGGCGCGGGGGAGCGTCGTCTCCGTCTCCGGTGCCACCTCGCTTCTCCTCGGGATGCTCGCGTCCGTGACGGCCTCCGGCGGATACGCCGCCGTGATCGGTCAGCGCCGGCTGGGCCTGCTCGCCGCCGCGGAGATGGGCGCCCGATTACACCGGCTGGCGGTGATCCCCGATCCGGGACCGGATCCCGTGGAGATCGCCGCGGTGCTGCTCGACGGGATCGACCTGGTGGTGCTGGGGCTCGGTGGGGCGTCGGTTCCCCCGTCCCGTGCCCGCGCGGTCGCCGCCCGGGCGCGGAGCAAGCAGTCCGTCCTCGTGGTCACGGACGGTCGCTGGGAGGGGGCCCACGTGCGCCTGGAGGCGAGGGTCGACGGATATCGGGGTGTGGACGGTCCCGGCCGGGACCGGCTGTGCGCGACCCGCCTGTCGGTCCGGGCGCACGGGCGTGCGTTTCCTCCGCGCGCCACCCGCGTGGAGGTGTGCGCCGGCCGCAGTGCCGTCGAGTGGGCGAGTGAGGAGCGGAATCGGCTGGAGGACGGGCGTTTCCGTAAAGCGGTCCGGTGAACGACTCGTCCTCCCGGCGGGCGCCCGCGCGGGTCGTGGCCCTCTGGTGCCCCGACTGGCCCGCGGTCGCCGCTGCCACCGCCGCGGAGTTGCCCGCGACCGTCCCGGTGGCGGTGGTCTCGGCGAATCGCGTCGTCGCCTGTTCTGCCTCGGCGCGGACCGCGGGGGTCCGGCGCGGCCTGAGGCGGCGTGAGGCCCAGGCCCGATGCCCGGAACTGCATGTGGCCCGCTCGGATCCGGATCTGGAGGCGAGGACGTTCGAGGCGGTGGTGGTCGCGATCGATGCGGTGGCCCCGGGCGTGGAGGTGCTGCGTCCGGGTCTGGTGGTGCTCGCCGCGCGCGGTGTGGTCCGGTGGTTCGGTTCGGAGGAGGCCGCCGCGGAGGCCCTGATCGACGCGGTCGCGGCGACCGGAGTGGAATGCCAGATCGGTATCGCCGACGAGTTGTCCACCGCAGTGCTCGCCGCGAGACGGAATGCGCTGGTGCCGACAGGGCAATGCGCCGAGTTCCTCGCACCGCTGCCCGTCTCGTATCTCGCGGTGGAACCGGCGCCGGCGGCTCCCCGACGGGCCGACACGGTGGACCTGTTGCGTCGCCTCGGTATCCGCACCATCGGAGCGTTCGCCGCGTTGTCCCCGGTCGACGTGGCATCACGCTTCGACGCGGACGTCGTCGCTGCGCACCGGATCGCGCGAGGACTGCCCGAACGCCCCCCGTCGGGGCGGCCGATTCCTCCGGACCTGACGGTGGAGCATCCCTGCGACCCGCCGGTGGAACGGGTCGACGCTGCGGCCTTCGCCGGTCGCGCACTCGCCGAACTGCTCCACACCAGGCTCGCAGCAGCGGGAGTCGCGTGCACGCGGCTGCTCGTGACGGCACGTACCGGGGCCGGAGAGGAACTCGCACGCACCTGGCGCTGCGCCGAGCCGCTCACCCCCGAGGGCACGGCCGATCGGGTGCGGTGGCAGCTCGACGGGTGGCTCACCGGTCGCGCCACGAACCGGCCCACGGCGGGAATCGTGTTGCTGCGGCTCGAACCGGTCGAGGTCGTGGCCGCCGGCGCGCTGCAACTCGGGTTGTGGGGCGGTGTCGGCGACGAGGGCGAACGGGCACGTCGGGCGCTCGTCCGGGTGCAGGGTCTGCTCGGTGGGGACGCCGTCCGGATCGGCGTGCTCGGCGGCGGCCGAGGGCCCACCGAACGGATCGTCCTCGTGCCCGTCGGCGAGGAGGCGATACCGCACTCCGACCCGGACGCGCCCTGGCCGGGCCGGCTGCCGCCCCCGGCCCCCGCGCTGGTGTTGCACACCCCTCCCGCGATCCGTGTGGACGACGACGTGGGGAATCCGGTCTCGGTGACCGAGCGCGGTCTGCTCAGCGGATCACCTGCTCGGCTGCGATGGGGAAGTCGCAGCTGGACGGTGATCGGATGGGCAGGTCCGTGGCCGGTCGACGAGTACTGGTGGGATCCGGCCGCCGCCCGGTGCGCCGCCCGCCTGCAGGTGCTGCTCGAGGAATCACGGGCGTTGCTGGTGTTCTTCGGTGCCGACGGCTGGCGGGTGGAGGGCGTCTACGACTGAGTAGGCTCGAACATCATGAGATCTCCGGTCCTCACCGCCGCGCCGAACGGGGTCACCGTCGCCTATCGCGACTTCACGACGTCCGCCGCCGCCCGTTCCGTCCCCGTGCTGCTGGTGCACGGTCTGGGTGGCGACGGGCGCACGTGGAGCCGCTTCGCCGGATCCCTGGCGAAGGCGGGCCGGCGGGTGATCACCGTCGACCTGCGCGGACACGGACGTAGTGGCCGGGCCGGCTCGTACCGTTTCGGTGAGTTCGCCGCCGACGTCGCCGGACTGTGCGCCCATCTCGGCGTCGATGCCGTCGACCTCGTCGGGCACTCGTTGGGCGGTCACGTGGGATCGCTTGTCGCGCAACAGCATCCGGGCCTCGTTCGGCGGCTGGTCCTGGAGGAGACGCCCCTTCCGTTGCGGGAGGGGGATCCGGTGCCGGAGGTGCCCGCGCACCGTCCGACTCCTGCGGAGTTGTGGCACGCCGCGACCAGCATGGCACTCAACCCGCGCGCGGTCACCGCATTCGACCGTTCGATGACGCCCTCGGTGGTCGCCCAGTTCCACACGCCGAATCCGGCGTGGTGGCAGCGTCTTCCGTCCGTCGCCGCCCCGACCCTGCTGTTGCGCGGTGTTCGGCGCGGCAGCATGGTCGACCCGCGACTCCTGAGGGCGGCAGTCGAGGCGCTGCCCTCGGCCTCCGTGCGGGAGATCGGATGCGGGCACAGCATCCACCGCGACCGTGCCCGCGATTTCGCAGCGGCGGTCGTCCCGTTCCTCACGGATCGAGCGGTTGCCTAGACTGGACGATCGTGCGCATCGCGACCTTCAACATCAACGGAATCCGTGCCGCACAGCGACGCGGGTTCGAGGACTGGCTACGTGAGCGCAACCCCGATGTGGTGGCCCTGCAGGAGGTCCGCGCCCCGGCGGCCGCGATCCCGCAGGGTGTCTTCGGCAAGTATCACCTCGCCTACGACGAGGGCACCCTGCCCGGCCGCAACGGTGTCGGGATCCTGACCCTCCACGAGCCGGCCGCTGTGCGCACCTGGAGCGGCACGGCTCTGCTGCGGCTTCCCGGTGAGGAACATGTCGACCGGGTCGAGTTCGATCGGGGACCGCTGGCACGCGGACTGGCCGAATTCGCTCACGAGGGACGGTACGTCGAGGTGGATCTTGCCGACGCGCCGATCACCGTCGCGTCGCTGTACCTGCCGAAAGGTGGCCTCCCGGCACACCTTCAGAAGCCCGGGCGTATGCGCGACGAACCGGACGGCGGAGTGCGCTACCAGCGCAAGATGCGGTTCCTGTCGGCCTTCGCCCGGCAGCTGACCCGCACCCGGCTCGCGGCGCGCGCCCGAGGGCGGGAGTTCCTCGTCATGGGCGATTTCAACGTCGCCCACACCCGTTACGACGTGCGGAACTGGCGGCGTCGCGGGCAGGCCGAGGGCTTCCTGCCGGAGGAACGCGCCTGGTTCGATTCGCTGTTGTCACCGCGTACGCTCGTCGACGTCGTCCGCCGGCAGCATCCCGAAGTCGACGGACCCTATTCGTGGTGGTCGTGGCTGGGGGAGTCGTTCGCATCCGATTCGGGATGGCGGATCGACTACCACCTCGCCACCCCGCAGCTGGCCCGCACCACGATCTCGGCGGGGACCGACCGTGATCCGGCGCCGGACCGGAGGATCAGCGATCACGCGCCGGTAGTCGTGGACTACGACATCTGAACTACTACCGACATGGAATGGATGCTCAGTCCATGGTGAGGATCTGGCGCAGGGCGGTTCCGTCGGCCAGGGCGTCCATCGCCTCGTTGATCCGGCCCAGCGGCAGACGGTCGGTGACGAGCCGCTCGACCGGCAGTCGCCCGTCGCGCCACATGTCCACGAACCGGGGGATGTCGCGGGCCGGGACGGCGGAGCCGAGATAGCTGCCCACCAGCGAGCGGCCCTCACCGACGAGAGCGGTGGGCGAGATCTCGAGCCGGGCGTCGGGTGCGGGCAGTCCGACGGTGATCGTGATGCCTCCCGGCCCGGTGAGCGCGACCGAGGTGGCGAGGGCGGGCACGCTTCCCGCGGCCTCGATGACCAGCCGTGCCTTCACGCCTTGCTCGACGGCCTCGTCCGGTGAGAGGACGCGTTCGGCACCGAGCGCGCGGGCCGTGTCGCGCTTGTCGGGGGAGGTGTCGACGGCGATCACGGTCACGTCGTCGTGGGCCAGCGCCACGAGCAGCGCGGCCATGCCCACTCCACCGAGACCGACGACGACGAGCGTGTCCCCGGCCCGGGGCCGGGCGGCATTGACGACCGCGCCGCCGCCGGTCAGCACGGCACAGCCCATGAGCGCGGCGACCTCGGCGGGTACGTCGTCGCCGACACCGACCAAGGACCGCGTGTCGACGACGGCGTGGGTCGCGAAGGCCGATGCTCCCAGGTGGTGGTGGACGTCGTTCCCGTCGCGGTGCAGCCGCCGGGCGCCCGACAGCAGGGTCCCCGCAGCGTTCGCGGCCGATCCCGGGATGCAGGGACGGATGCCGTTGCTCGCGCAGCCCTCGCATTCGCCGCAGCGGGGCATGAAGGTCATGACCACCCGCTCGCCGACGGAGAAGCCGGAGCTCTCGTCACCGAGTTCGACGATGCGTCCGGCCGCTTCGTGCCCGAGGAGCATGGGCACCGGGCGGGGCCGGTTGCCGTCGACCACGGACAGATCGGAGTGGCATACGCCGGCGCATTCGATCTCGACCAGCGCCTCACCCGGTCCCGGTGGGTCGAGTTCGAGAAGGTCGACGCTGAGTGGGGTGGACTCCTCGTACCGCCGTCGACGTCCGATCTCCTCCAGGACTGCTCCGGTGATCTGCACGGGTCTCCCTTCCATGGGTGGCGGATTCCTCTGGCCTTAGCATCACGAGCATGACACTCACCCGGGCGGACCGCTTCCTCATCGGTGCTGCCGCCGTCTTCCTCGTGTCCCAGGCGAACATCGGCCGGGTTCTCGGCTCCACGGCGCCGACGGTGGGCGCCGTCCAGACCACCTTCTCGGCCTCGAAGTACCGGAAGATCCTCGACGAGCTCGGTCCCGACGAGATCGAGCGATATCGGCGGCACTACCACTGGGACATGGTGCACCCGGCGACCTTCGCGATCGCCCTGCGAGCCGGAGCACGATCACTCGACGAGCACCGTCCGCTGTCACCGAGCACGCGCCGGATCCTGATGACCGCGCCGGTCGTCGCCGCGGCGGGAGACTACGTGGAGAACGTCGTCGGTCTGTACCTGCTGGATCACCGCACGCGGATCGACGACCGGACGGTCCGGGCCGCCTCGACCGTCAGCGTCACCAAGTGGGTGCTGGCGCTGGGCAGCTTCGCGTACCTGTCGCAGGGATTCCTGCGGATGTGGAGTGGTGTGGCACTGCGGCGCCTGCGCCGCGGCCGACCGGTCACCGCGGGGTGCCTGCGCCGCGGCCGACCGGTCACCGCGGGGTGCCTGCGCCGCGGCTGACCCGTCACCACGGGGCGCCGAGCCGACGCGAGGGTGTCCGGGCCACAATGTCCGCGTGACCACCATCTCCGCCCCCACCTGTTCCGCACTGTCCGCGCTCGACGAACCGCTGCCCGGTACGGCAGCC
The DNA here is from genome assembly GCF_000278445.1 of Rhodococcus sp. R1101. NCBI lineage: Bacteria > Bacillati > Actinomycetota > Actinomycetes > Mycobacteriales > Nocardiaceae > Rhodococcus > Rhodococcus sp. R1101. Next base: position 631 of record NZ_AJVB01000131.1, on the reverse strand, counting down.
ACCGCGCCCGGCTACGTGTGCCTCGAGGTGCCGACGGGCTGGGGCCGCGACGTGCTCGACGGCACCGCCCTCGGCGCCGAGTTGTCGGACGAACTGTCCGTCCGGGCGAAGGCCGCGGACGTGCGGATCCTGTTCATCCGGAGACCCGGCCGCGACGTGGTGCGGGAGACCCGGACCGTCCTGCTGGCCCGTACCGAACCGGAGAACACCTGGTGCGAGCGGCTCGAGATCACCGAGCCGGCCGAGCTGCTCGACATCGTCCCCCGCGTGGTCGCAGGTCCGGCCCCCGGTCTCGGCGCCGCCGTGCAGGACCAGATCGCCCTGGTGTGCGCTCACGGCAAACGGGACCGGTGCTGCGCTGTGCTGGGGCGTCCGATCGCGGCCGCTCTGACCGCCGAGTTCGGGCAGGACGTGTGGGAGTGCTCGCACACCGGCGGACACCGTTTCGCGCCGTCGATGATCATGCTGCCCACCGGCTACACCTACGGACGGCTCGGCGAGGACGACAGCCTCGCCGCCGTCCGCGACGCCCGGAAAGGACAGGTCCACGCGGGGGGCCTGCGGGGTCGCAGCACCTGGGGTGCAGCCGGGCAGGCTGCCGAGATCGCGGTGCGCGAGGCGATCGACGAGT
>NZ_AJVB01000130.1:0-9119 GCF_000278445.1 Rhodococcus sp. R1101 | reverse complement strand
CACCTGCACCCGGTTGAGGTGGAGCATGGTGTCGGCGAGGATCACCCGGTCGACGGGCGCACCGTTGACGATCGTCAGCGGTGTCCAGCCGTGCATCGCTCCGCGCGGTCGGATGGTGTATCCGCTCCGGTGTGCCCAGTTCACGAGACGCACGATGTCGTCGGGAGTGCGCGGCGCACAGGTCTGGATCGCGTCCAGCATGATCTCTTTCGACCAGTTCTGGTACGCCTGCTGATAGAGCTCGATGCCCTCGGGAAAGCCCGGTGGGGTAGGGAGCGTCGCTCCTGCCGATCCGGAAGGAACCGCGTGGACCGGAGTCCAGCCGCCGATCGCGGTGACGGCCAGCGCGCCTGCACCGGCCGCAAGGAAGCCGCGCCGCGACAGGCGCGGCGACGAATCACGAAGTGTCATGTCGTATGTCGCTCTTTTCGGGGGCGCGGCGCTCAGGCCACGGTGAGTACCACGTCGGTCAGGGCGGGGGCGAGGTCGCGTTCGACCACGGATGCGGTGACGAGCTTGCGTTCGCCGTCGTTCCAGACGCGTACCCGGAGTGTCTCGCCGGGGAAGACCACGCCGGCGAAACGGGCACGGAATCCTTTCACGCGGGACGCGTCCGCATCCAGCAGGTTGTCGGTCACGGCCCTGCACACGATGCCGTAGGTGCACAGCCCGTGCAGAATGGGTGCGGGAAATCCTGCAGCGGAAGCGAATTCCGGATCGGAATGGAGCGGGTTGCGGTCGCCGCACAGCCGGTACAGCAACGCTTGCTGAGGCAGGGTGGGCACGTCGAACTCGGCATCCGGCGCGCGGTCGGGGTACTCCACCGACTCCGACGGTCCACGTTCACCGCCGAAACCGCCCTCGCCGCGAGCGAAGATCGACGACCGTGCGGTCCACAGGGGGGTGCCGTCGAGATCCTCGGTCCTCGATTCCTGGACCACGACAGCGGCCTTGCCCTTGTCCCATACCTCGGCGATGCGGGTGATCGTGCGTCCCTTGCCCGAAGCCGGGACGGGTGCGTGCACGGTCACCTCCTGACTGCCGTGGACGACTCGGGCGAGATCGATCTCGATTCCGGGGAACGACACCTTCGGCGGCTCGACCTGGTGGAAGGTCGCGGCGACGGTCGCGAAGGTGGGGAGCGCCTGGGGCTCCTTGTCGTGGAGGTATCGGAGTTCGCCTGCGTCGGTCGGACGGGAACCGGCACCGATGCCGAGGTTGTAGAGCTGGACATCGGTACTGTTCCACTCGAATTCCTGGGCGGGCAGTTCGGCTCCGACGGCAACCGAGGGGTCGATGGGCACAGGCGCTTCCTTTCTACGGCTCGAACTCGGGTCGGTCGGGTCACACGGTGTCGGCGGATGCTCGCATTTCTCCGGTGTGGTCGTCACGTGTGCGGTCGAGGATGTCGAGTGCCGCGAGGTAGCCGAAGGTCATCGCCGGTCCGATGGTGGCGCCGGGGCCGGCATAGGTGTGGCCCATGACCGGCGAGCTGACGTTGCCGGTCGCGTAGAGGCCGTCGATCACGGTGCCGTCCTCGCGCAGGACCCGGCCGTGGACGTCGGTGACGAGGCCACCCTTGGTGCCGAGATCACCGGGGACCACCGCGAACGCGTAGAACGGGGCCTTGTCGACCACGCCGAGGCTCGGGTTCGGCTTGTTGCGCGGGTCCCCGTAGTAGTGGTCGTAGTGGGATTCGCCGCGGCCGAAGTCCTCGTCCTTCCCGGCGCGTGCGAACCTGTTGAACCGCTGCACGGTCTCGGTGAGGGCGTCGGCCGGCACCCCGATCCTCTCGGCGAGTTCGGCGATGGAACCGGCCTTGACGAGTACGCCGGCCTCGAACCACCGGCGGGGGAAGGGGGTGCGGGGCGTGATGCCGGCGAAGGTGTAGCGGTCGCGGTAACGCTGATCGAGGATCAGCCAGCTGGGGGTGTTCTCTCCCGGACCGTCGCCGCGTCCGTGCTTGCCGCCGTACATCGCATGGGTCGCCTCGACGTAGGGCGCCGACTCGTTGACGAAGCGCTTGCCCGCTGTATTGACCATGAGGCAACCGGGGAGACTGCGTTCCGACAGTGCGAACCACGGGCCGCCGGTGAGCGTGAAGGACGGTCCCCACCAGGCGTCGTCCATGAAGTCGACTGCGGCGCCGAGCTTCTGTCCGGCGAGGATGCCGTCGCCGGTGTTGGCCTTCGCCCCCACGGTCCACTCGGTGCCGATCGGCTGACGCTGGTACTGCGCCCGCATCTCGGCGTTGTGCTCGAAACCGCCGCTGGCGAGGATCACGCCCTTGCGGGCGCGGATGATGCGCTTCTCACCGTTCGCGACGACCTCGACACCGCGCACGGTGCCGTCCTCGACGACGAGATCGGTGAGCGCGGTTTCCAGGAGGAGGGGGACGCCGGCGTCGCGCAGGCCGATTCGCAGACCGGCCATGAGCGCCTGGCCCCGGACGAGCAGGTGCTTCCTGGTGAGATTCGCCCAGACGAAACGCGCCCCGACCCGCATGGCGCGCACCGGTCCGCGCGGGTTGCGCATGAGCAGGTTCAGCCACTTGTAGTCGGCCTGGGTGATGACGAAGTTCTTGGGAGCGCGGGCGTAATCGGGTTCGAGGAGTGCGAGATCCTCGCCGAGGCGGCGCCCGTCGAAAGGTGCCGGTTCCACCGAACGGCCCCCGGGCCGTCCGCCGGGCGCCTCGGGGTAGTAGTCGGAATAGCCCGGTACCCACTGCAGTTCGAGCGCGCTGTTCTTCAGGACGAAGGAGAGCATCTCCGGTCCGCGATCGATATAGGTGTCGATCTTCTCGGCGGGCACGTCGTCGCCGATGATGCTGTGGAGGTACTTCCGGGCTTCCTCGGGGGTGTCGTCCACCCCGGCGGCCTTCAGTGCCTCGTTGTTCGGGATCCACACACCGCCGCCCGATCGGGCGCTCGACCCGCCGTAGCGCGGCGCCTTCTCGATCAGGACCACGTCGGCACCCTTGCGGGCGGCGGTGACGGCGGCGGTCATCCCGCCGGCACCGCTGCCGACGACAACGATGTCGTATTCCTGCTTCGTCATGTAGAACACGTTATAGAAATGGTGGTGCCGAGTCCATCCCCGAAAACGAAGAGTCCTGGGCGTGAACCGAAGACGGCGTGATGTCGGCAGTGGAACCCGATACCACCGAGGAAAGGGAACGCGACAGCACCGTCGGTGGGACGGTGCTGTCGCGTGGTGGATCGGTGACGGGGTCGGTCAGGTGGGGGATCCGTCGGGCACGGGAAGGGTGCCGTCGAGCACGGCCCGGTCGATGCTCGCCCCGAGTTGCGGACACCCTTCGCGCGGCGTGATGGACGAACCTCGCGTCGAGGTGTTTCCTCGGAAGGTCGGGCACACGGTGTCCGGATCCTCCTGCCACTGCACGCTCGTGTGCGAGAGGCTGCTTTTGCGGACGAGGACGCACGTGCCGCACTCGCGGCACCGTACCTCGTGCTGGCCGGACTCCAGATAATTGATCTTGTCGATGGCGGTCTGAGCGGCGACGGCCTCGGCCCGGCCGGGCCACTCGGAGAAGTCCGGGGACTTCGCCCACCTGCTCTGTCGGGCCGAGGCGCTCATCGTCAGACCTCCGCTTCCTGCTGGCCCTGTTCTTCCTCGCGCTTCGTGCGTTCGAGGTTCTCGGCGACTTCCTTCTCCCAGGCCTCGTTCGCCTTGGCGGTGTCGACTTCGAACTCGAAGCGGCCCGTCATCTTCTCCGTCACGTCGGCGACGTCGACGTAGAACTGCTCGTACCAGCGCCGGAGCTGGTAGACCGGACCGTCCTCGTCGCACAGCAGCGGATTCTCGATCTTGGTCTTGTTCTTCCAGATCTCGACGTCCTGCAGGAAGCCCTCACCGACACCTTCGGTGAGCTTGGCGGCCAGTGCATCCGACTGCTCCGCCGACATGCCCGTGGGCTTCTTGACGATGACGCCGTACTGGAGCATGAACGAATCGTGCGTGATCGGGTAATGACAGTTGATCAACACGGATTCGGTCCGGTACCCGCCGTAGTTGTTCTCGAGCGGATTGATCATGTAGGAGGGGCCGTAATAGGCCGCATACGACCGGAGTGTCGACTCCATGCCGTACTGCGTCGCCATGCCCTTGTCCGGCCGCCCCCGGGTGTTGAGGTACTGCTCGGCGATATGCCCCTCGAAGACGTTCTTGAAGAACGTGGGGAAGGCGTAGTGGATGTAGAAGAAGTGCGCCATGTCGACGACGTTGTCGATGATCTCCCGGCAGTTGGAACCTTCGATGAGGATCTGGTTCCAGGTCCAGTCCGTCCATTCGTCGCTGCCGTACTGCTCGATCTCGGGGATCGTGACGTCCGCCGGTGGCTCGTTGCCCTCGGGGTCGTTCCAGACGAACAGCTGTCCGTGGCGCTCCATCGTCGTCCACGCCCGGGTTCGCGCGAGCGGTGGGACGCGACGCGCATAGGGGATGTCGGTGCACTTGCCGTTGCCGCCCCACCGCCAGTCGTGGAACGGGCAGGCGACCGAGTCACCCTTGATCTCCCCTTGCGACAGGTCGCCACCCATGTGGCGGCAGTACGCGTCGAGCACCTTCAGATCGCCGTTGCTGTCGGCCCACACCACGAGTTTCGTGCCGAAGGCCTCGACGGCGTGGGGCTTGCCGTCCCTGAACGTGCGACCGAGGCCGAGGCAGTGCCAGCCTCGCGCGAAACGCGTCCGGACCTCTCCGACGTCGATCTCGCGAATCTGTGCCATGTCCGCTCACTTCCTTCCGGAAATCATCTCTAGAACACGTTATAGAACTCGCGTGCGGAGGGGAAGGGTTCGGGGACTTTGGTCCCTCTATAGGGATTGCCTACCTGCGGTGCGCCTGCATCTCGACACGAATAAGAACATGTTCTAGTCTCGGTACAAGCGATCATTTCCTGAACAGACGGGAGCGTCCAGTGGGCGACCACGACAGCCACGAGGTACTGCAGCGGATCGACGCTCTGCTGCCCACGCTGCGCGAACGGGCGCAGGAGGCCGAGAATCTGCGCCGGGTACCCGACGACTCGATCAAGGAACTCCAGGAAGCCGGTTTCTTCAAACTTCTGCAACCGGCGCAGTGGGGCGGATACGAGGCCGATCCCGTCACCTTCTACACCGCGGTACGCGACATCGCGAGCGCGTGCGGATCGACCGGCTGGGTCTCCGGCATCATCGGCGTCCACAACTGGCATCTCGCGCTCTTCGGGCAGCAGGCGCAGGAAGAGGTCTGGGGCGACGACACCGACGTGCGGATCTCCTCGTCCTACGCACCCATGGGCGCCGGTGAGGTCGTCGACGGCGGATACAAGGTCAACGGGGCCTGGGCCTGGTCGTCGGGATGCGACCACGCGAGCTGGGTCGTCGTCGGTGGCCCGGTCATCAAGGACGGCCGGCCCGTGGACTTCGGCAGCTTCCTGATCCCGCGGTCCGAATACGAGATCGACGACGTGTGGCACGTGGTCGGCCTGCGGGGCACCGGATCCAACACGGTGAAGGTGAAGGACGTCTTCGTCCCCACCCACCGGTTCCTCAGCTTCAAGAGCATGAACGATCTCACCTCGCCCGGGCTCGAGCGCAACACCGCACCCGTCTACAAGATGCCGTGGGGCACCATCCATCCCACGACCATTTCGACACCCATCGTCGGTATGGCCTACGGCGCGTACGCGGCGCACGTCGAGCACCAGGGCAAACGGGTCCGCGCCGCCTACGCCGGCGAGAAGGCCAAGGACGATCCGTTCGCCAAGATCCGCATCGCCGAGGCGTCCAGCGACATCGACGCCGCATGGCGCCAGCTGTCGGGCAACGTCGCCGACGAATACGCCCATCTGGTCGCCGGACGGGAGGTTCCGATGGAACTGCGTCTGCGGGCACGTCGCGACCAGGTCCGCGCGACCGGCCGTGCCATCGCGTCGATCGACCGCCTCTTCGAGAACTCGGGTGCCACCGCACTCGCGGACGGCACACCGATCCAGCGTTTCTGGCGCGACGCACACGCCGGTCGCGTGCACGCCGCCAACGATGCCGAACGCGCCTACGTGATGTTCGGTGCCGCCGAGTTCGGCCTGCCGATCACCGACACGATGGTCTAGGGGTGGATGTGACCGCACTCGACGAGATCACCTACGAATCGACCTCCCGTTTCGCGCAGGTCCGCGACGACCTCCGCCTGCACTACCACGAAGCCGGCGTCGGCAACGACACCACGATCGTGCTGCTCCACGGCGGTGGGCCGGGCGCGTCGTCGTGGTCGAACTTCGCCAGGAACATCCCGGTGCTGGCACAACGGTTCCACGTGCTCGCCGTCGATCAGCCGGGTTACGGCAGATCCGACAAGCCCACCGAGCATCCGCAGTACTTCGTCCACAGTTCGTCGGCGCTGAAGGATCTGCTCGACACCCTCGGCATCACCGATCGCGTCCACCTCCTCGGCAACTCGCTGGGCGGTGGCGCGGCTGTGCGGTTCGCCCTCGACCACCCCGAGCGCGCCGGACGGCTCGTCCTGATGGGCCCGGGTGGGCTGAGCGTCAACCTGTTCGCGCCCGATCCCACCGAGGGCGTCAAGAATCTCGGCCGGTTCTCGTACGAGCCCACCCGTGAGAATCTCGAGGCGTTCCTGCGGATCATGGTCTTCGACCAGTCGCTGATCACTCCCGAGCTCGTCGAGGAGCGGTTCGCGTCGGCGAGCACCCCCGAGTCGCTCGCCGCGGCGAAGGCGATGGGAAAGTCGTTCTCCAGCGCCGAATTCGAGAAGGGGATGCTCTGGCGCGACGCCTACAAGCTCCGCCAGCGGGTCCTGCTGATCTGGGGCCGCGAGGACCGCGTGAACCCGCTCGACGGTGCTCTCGTCGCCCTGAAGATGATCCCCCGTGCCCAACTGCACGTGTTCGGTGGATGCGGCCACTGGGCACAGCTCGAGAAGTTCGACGAATTCAACCGCCTGACAGTGGATTTCCTCACGGATGGAGTCGAATAGATGAGTATCCGGTCGCTGGCATATCTGCGGATCGGCGCTACCGACGTACCGGCCTGGCGCGAGTACGGTCTGAAGGTCCTCGGCATGATCGAGGGCAAGGGCGTCCACTCCGATGCGCTGTACCTGCGGATGGACGACTTCCCGGCCCGGCTCGTGATCGAGCCGCACGAGTCCGACACGCTGCTCGTCTCGGGGTGGGAGACCGCGAACGCCGCCGATCTCCAGTCGGTTCGCGACAGCCTCTCGGCGGCGGGCGTGCCGTTCAAGGAGGGTACCGCCGAGCAGCTCGCCGATCGTCGCGTCGACGAACTGATCGTCTTCCAGGATCCGTCGGGCAACACGCTCGAGGCGTTCCACGGTGCCGCGCTCGAACATCGCCGCGTGGTCAGCCCGTACGGGCACAAGTTCGTCACCGGTGAACAGGGTCTCGGGCACGTGGTGCTCTCGACCCGCGACGACGAGGAATCGCTGCGCTTCTACCGCGACGTGCTCGGTTTCCGTCTGCGCGACTCCATGCGGATGCCCCCGCAGATGGTCGGCCGGCCCGCCGACGGAAAACCCGCCTGGCTGAGGTTTTTCGGATGCAACCCGCGCCACCACAGTCTCGCCTTCCTGCCCATGCCCACCCCGTCGGGCATCGTGCACCTCATGATCGAGGTGGAGAACTCCGACGACGTCGGTCTCGCCCTCGACCGCGCGCTGCGGAAGAAGGTCAGGATGTCCGCGACGCTGGGGCGCCACGTGAACGACAAGATGCTGTCCTTCTACATGAAGACCCCGGGGGGATTCGACGTCGAATTCGGTTGCGAGGGGCTGCAGGTCGAGGACGACGACTGGATCGCCCGTGAATCCACGGCCGTGAGCCTGTGGGGGCACGACTTCTCGGTGGGAATGCAGTGATGACCGCGCCGGAGGCCGGACGGGACGGTGCGATCGACCCGCGGGCGTTCCGCACCGTGCTCGGACAATTCTGCACCGGCGTCACCGTCATCACCACCACCGAGGACGACGGAACGCCGGTGGGATTCGCGTGCCAGTCGTTCGCCGCGTTGTCGCTCGACCCGCCGTTGGTGCTGTTCTGCCCCACGAAGCAGTCGCGGTCGTGGGCGGCGATCGAACGAGCCGGCCGGTTCTGCGTCAACGTTCTCGCCGAGGAGCAGCAGCAGACCTGCGCGCGGTTCGGCTCCCGCGAACCCGACAAGTTCGCCGGCCTCGACTGGACGTCCTCACCGCTGGGCTCACCCGTCCTCACCGGATCGCTCGCGCACATCGACTGCACGGTCGAGACGGCGCACGACGGGGGAGACCACTGGGTGGTGTTCGGGCGTGTGTCGTCGCTGAGCGAAGTGCGCGACGACAAGGAGCGCCCGCTGCTCTTCTACCGGGGGCAGTACACCGGGATCGAACCGGAGAAGACCACTCCGGCACCCTGGCGCGACGACCTCGAAGCGTTCCTCACCTCGGTCACGGAGGACACCTGGTTGTAGACCGCACGACGAAGCCGGGACGGCCACATGCGATGTGGCCGTCCCGGCTTCGTATGTGGATCAGGAACGGTCGGTGTCGGTCGCGTCGTCCGGCGATTCCTCGTAGTACTCCGTGGTCACGACGCGGCGCACCAGGCGCGGCTTGCGCGGTCGATCGTCGTCCGCGCTGCCTGTCGCGGCCGTGTCCGTCTTCGCGTCGGTCGTGCTGGTGTCGGTGCCGGCCGGCTGCGGCGGCGTGAAGTGCGCCGGCCCCGTCGGCCCCGGACCGACGATCTCCTGCTCACCGCCGGTGCCGCCGCGCGCCGCGTGGCGGGCGGTGTCCGCCGCCGAGTGTGCGGTGCCGGACGGGGCGGCCGGTGTCGACGCGGTATGCCCGGGCATCGAGTGCTCGAGCGATTCGTCCCTCTGGCCCTCGCTCGGCCGGTAGTTGCCGGCGATCTCCTCACGAGCGACATCGGGCGGCGTCGGCGAATGCCCGGTGCTCGCGGTGGGCGAATGCCCGGTCCCCGTGGTGGGTGATTGTGCGGTCCCCGTGGTGGGCGATTGTGCGGTCCCCGCAGTGGGCGATTGTGCGGTCCCCGCCGGCGCTGCGGTGCCGTACGACTCGGCGGTGTGCGGCGCTCCGGTACTGCC
>NZ_AJVB01000129.1:0-9119 GCF_000278445.1 Rhodococcus sp. R1101 | reverse complement strand
GTCGAGCACGAGTTCGGGTGGCCCGGGTGTGGTCGCACACCGCACGGAGGGCTCCGACGGTGAGCGCGTGCAGGCGCGGTACGGGTGCGCGTTCCTCACCGGCGAGCCGTTCGGCGGTCTCGAGGATCGCGCACGCGGTGGTGTAGCGGGAGTAGTCGTCGACGATGCCCACGGCGAAGGCGTCGAGGGTCTGCACCTGGGTGACGATGTCGAGATTGCGGCCCGGGTGGAGCTGGACGTCGATGTGGGCGAACGGTTCGAGCCGCGCGCCGAACTTCGAGCGTGTGCGGCGCACGCCCTTCGCGACGGCCCGCACGAGTCCGTGCCGGCGTGTCAGCAGGGTGACGATGCGGTCGGCCTCGCCCAGCTTGTGCTGGCGCAGCACCACCGCGTTGTCCCGATAAAGCCTCACTCCCCGAGTCTGTCATGGCGCGGTGACACGGGACGACCCGTGAGGGGACTCGACATCCAGAACTGGAACGCGTTATTGTTCGTTCGAACGAACGGGGGAACGAATGGATGCTCGAACCAATCTGCGCGACCTGAAGGCGACCGTCGGAGCGCTCGACCGCGGTGAGACCACCTCCACGGATCTCGTCCGTGCGAGCCTCGACCGGATCGACGAGTCGCAGCCGCACCTCAACGCCTTCCGTGTCGTGCGCCGCACGGCCGCACTCGACGAGGCCCGCGAGGCCGACCGACGCCGCGCGAGCGGCGAACGCCTGCCCCTGCTCGGGGTCCCCATCGCGATCAAGGACGACACCGACGTCGTCGGCGAGACGACGATGTTCGGGTGCGCCGGCACCTTCGCTCCGAAGGACACCGACGCCGAGGTCGTGTGCCGCCTGCGCGCCGCCGGAGCCGTGATCGTCGGTAAGACGCACTCCCCCGAACTCGGCCAGTGGCCGCTCACCGGTGGTGATGCGTTCGGGCACACCCGCAGCGCGTGGTCGCGCGACCACACCCCCGGCGGTTCGTCGGGCGGCAGCGCCGCCGCCGTCGCCGCCGGGCTCGTGCCGGTCGCGCTGGGATCCGACGGCGCCGGATCGGTCCGTATCCCTGCCTCGTGGTCGAATCTCGTCGGCATCAAGCCGCAGCGCGGCCGCATCTCCATGTGGCCCGACGCCGAGTCCTTCAACGGGCTGACCACGCACGGTCCCCTCGCCCGCACGGTCGCCGATGCGGCCCTGCTCCTCGATGTCGTGTCCGGCAACCATCCCGGCGACCGGCACACGTGCGCGCCACTCACCGTCTCCGACTCCGTGGGACGGGATCCGGGCAGGCTGAACATCGCCCTGTCGGTGAAGATCCCGTTCACCGCGACACCCACCCGCCTCGACGCCCGCGTCCGCACCCGCATCGCCGCGCTCGCCGCCGTGCTGCGCGATCTCGGACACGAGGTGACCCTCGCCGATCCCGACTACGGAATCCTCTTCGGGCTGAACTTCCTTCCGCGCTCCATGTCCGGCATCGAGGACTGGCTGCATCGCCTGCCCGATCCGTCTCTCCCCGACGTCCGCACCCGCGCCAACGCGCGCACCGGCCGCCTGCTCCACGGCTTTCCGCTACGCGCAGCACGCGCCGCCGAGCCGCGCCTGCACCGGCGGGTCGGCCGCATCTTCGACCGGTTCGACGTCGTGCTCGCCCCCACCACCGCCACACCGCCGCTACCGGTGACGGCGATCGACGGAATCGGCGGGTGGGCCACCGACAAGGTCATCACGGGCGCGTGCCCGTACGCGTGGCCGTGGAACGTGCTGGGCTGGCCCGCGGTCAACGTCCCGGCCGGATTCACCGAGGAGCGCCTGCCGGTGGGCGCCCAATTGCTCGGCCCGGAGAACTCCGAACCGCTCCTGGTGTCCCTCGCCTCGCAACTGGAGTCGGTGCTGCGCTGGCACGAGCACACCCCGGAGCAATGGTGGTGACCACGCGCGACGACACCCGCTCGCGGATCGTCCACGCCACCCTGCATCTCGTCGGAACCCACGGTGTCGCGGGCGTGACGAACCGGCGCATCGCGGCGCGCGCCGAGGTATCGCTGGGATCGATCACCTACCACTTCCCCACCCAGGCCGACCTGCTGCGGGCCGCTCTCGAGTTCTTCGTCGACGAGGAGACCGAGCGCCTGCGCGAACTCACCGATCGCTATCGCTCACAGGCGTTGTCGTTGACCGAAGCGGCGGAGCTCACCGAGCGGGTCGCCCACGACCTGACCTTCACGGCCGAGCGCATCGCGCCCTTCGAACTGTACGTGCAGGCGGGACGCGACGACGAACTACGGCAGGTCGCCGAGCGGTGCTGGCGCGCCTACGACGTGCTGGCCGTCTCCGTCCTCTCCGCCCTCGGTGTGCCGACACCGGAGACGATCGCCCCGACGGTCGTGGCCACCATCACCGGCCTGCAGCTGCGCCGCCTGTCGACGGGCACGGAGCCGGACCTGTCGGAGGCCGTCCTGCTGTTGCTGCAGGGAGCAGCGGCAGACCGCCGCTGAACCCCGCAGTACACGCGGCATCGGTCTCAGTGGTCGCGCAGAACTTCGGGCCGTGGTGACCGCGGACGACCTCGCGTCGGTGTGGCTCACCGGCCGGTCGCCACGTCCGCCCGACAGGGTGCCCGTAGCGAGCGTCAGAATCCCAGGCGGCCCAGCTGTTTGGGATCGCGCTGCCAGTCCTTCGCGACCTTCACGTGCAGGTCGAGATAGATCTTCACGCCGAGGAGCTTCTCGATCTGGGTGCGCGCGGCGGTGCCCACCTCGCGCAGCCGCGCGCCGCCCTTGCCGATCACGATGCCCTTCTGGCTCGGCCGCTCGACGTAGAGCAGGGCGTGCACGTCGAGCATCTCGCCCTGCTTCTCGGTGCGGCCCTCACGTTCCGTGATCTCTTCGATGACGACCGCGAGCGAGTGCGGCAGCTCGTCGCCGAGACCTTCGAGCGCGGCCTCACGGATGAGCTCGGCCATCAGGGTCTCCTCCGGCTCGTCGGTGAGCTCGCCGTCGGGATAGAAGGCCGGACCGGGTTCCATGTGCGAGACGAGGACGTCGATGAGGACCTCGACCTGCTCACCCGACGCCGCGGAGACGGGCACGACCTCGCAGTCCTCGCCGAGGAGCTTCGACACGGCGAGCAACTGCGCCGCGACCTGCTGCTTGCCGACCTTGTCGATCTTCGTCACGATGCCGACGACCGGGGTCTTCGGCGCCATGTGCCGCACCTGCTCCAGGATCCAGCGGTCGCCGGGGCCGATCTTCTCGTCGGCAGGGAAGCACATGCCGATCGCGTCGACCTCGGAGTAGGTGTCCTGCACCAGATCGTTCAGTCGCTGGCCGAGCAGGGTGCGCGGACGGTGCAGTCCTGGCGTGTCGACCAGGATGAGCTGCGCGTTGTCGCGGTGGACGATGCCGCGGATGGTGTGCCGGGTGGTCTGCGGACGCGACGAGGTGATCGCGATCTTGCTGCCCACGAGCGCGTTCGTGAGCGTCGACTTCCCGGTGTTGGGCCGACCGACGAAACAGATGAAGCCGGAACGGAAGTCGGTGTCGGTCATGCATGCTCCTCGGTCGTGGCCGTATCGGTATCGCTGTGTTCTTCGTCGGGTGCCGCCCGCTGCACGTGGACGGTGCTCACGCGCACCCGCCCGCGGACGTCCGGTCCGCCCTCACCGCGCAGCAGCAGGCCGTGGGTCCGTACCTCCGCGCCCGGCAGAGGAACTCGGCCGAGCTCGTAGCCGAGGAGTCCGCCGACCGTGTCGACCTCGTCGTCCTCGATGTCGATATCGAACAGTTCGCCGAGATCCTCGACGGGCAGTCGCGCCGAGACCCGGTAGGTGTCGTCGCCGAGATCCTCGACATCGGGAATCTCCCCGGTGTCGTATTCGTCGGCGATCTCACCGACGATCTCCTCGATGACGTCCTCGATCGTCACCAGGCCTGCGATGCCGCCGTATTCGTCGACGAGCACCGCCATGTGGTTGCGGTCGCGCTGCATGTCGGCGAGCAGATCGTCGAGGCGCTTCGAATCCGGCACGAACACCGCCGGTCGCATGACGTCGGCCACCGAGACGCTGCGCCCACCATCACGGTGGTAGTAGGTCTGCTTGACGAGATCCTTGAGGTAGACGACACCGCGGATGTCGTCGACGTTCTCGCCGATCACCGGGATCCGGGAGTGTCCGCTGCGGACCGCGAGCGAGGTGGCCTGACCGGCCGTCTTGGTCTCCTCGATCCACACCATCTCGGGACGCGGAACCATGATCTCGCGGGCGGTGGTGTCGCCGAAATCGAACACCGACTGGATCATCCGGCGTTCCTCGTCGGCCACGACTCCGCTCTCCTGCGCGAGGTCGACCAGTTCGCGCAGCTCGATCTCGTTGGCGAACGGGCCGTTCCGGAAACCGCGGCCGGGTGTGACGGCGTTACCCACGGCGATGAGGATCCGGCTGATCGGACCGAGCAGGACACCGAGGATCCGCAACGGACCGGTGGCCGCGAGCGCGATCGGGTAGGCGTGCTGGCGTCCGAGAGTGCGAGGGCCGACGCCGATCACGACGTAGTCGACGATCACCATCACCGCGGCGCCCACCACGAGCACCCACGTCCGGTCGAGGACGGCGAGCAGCGCACCGACGAGCACCACGGTGGCGGTGATCTCGCAGAGGATCCGCAGCAGCACCGTCAGATTGACGTAGCGGGGCCGATCGTCGAGCAGACCGAGCAGGCGCCGCGCACCGGTCCGGCCCTCTTTCGCCAGTTCCTCGGCGCGCGCGGCGGATACGGTGTTCAGGGCGGAATCGACGGCGGCGAACAGACCGCCGAGCACCACCAGGACGACCGCCAGGACGACGAGGGGCACGGTACTCACGCGACCGTCACTCCCCCGGCCGGCGTCGTCCGATCAGGTGGGTTCGTACTGTCGCCGCTCATGATTCGGGAGTGTCGACGAAACCGGCCTTGCCCAACAGCTTCCGATCGCGGGCGGCGAGGAGTGCCTCCTGCTCGGCGCGCCGGATCTCCTCGTACCACTCGGCGAGGAGCTGATTCTGCAGGCCGAACATCTCCTTCTCCTCCTCCGGCTCGGCATGGTCGTAGCCCAGGAGGTGGAGCATGCCGTGCACGGTGAGCAGGGCGAGCTCGTGGTCCACCGGGTGACCGGCCTTGACCGCCTGGTCTGCGGCGAACTGCGGACACAGCACGATGTCGCCGAGCATCGACGGGCCCGGCTCCGGAGCGTCGGGACGTCCGCCGGGCTCGAGTTCGTCCATGGGGAACGACATCACATCGGTGGGGCCGGGCAGGTCCATCCACCGCACGTGCAGATCGGCCATGGTGTCGAGGTCCACGAGCACCATCGACAACTCCGCCGCCGGATGCACATCCATCCGGGCGATCACGAAGCGAGCGACGTCGAGGAGTTCCTCCTCCGAGACGTCCATGCCCGATTCGTTCGAGATCTCGATGCTCATGACTGGAGTTCCTTCTGCACGACGGTATTCGGTTGATCTACAAGGGGGTTCATCGACGCTGCACCCGCTGCGCGCGGCGCTGGGCGCGGTTGCCGGAAATCCCGTCGCCGTCGCGGCCGGCCTCGAAACGGCCGTAGGCGTCGACGATGTCGGAGACGAGCCGGTGCCGCACGACGTCGCTGCTGTCGAGTCGCGCGATGTGGATGTCGTCGATGCCGTCGAGGATCTCGGTGGCGGCGGCGAGACCCGAGCGGGCACCGCCGGGCAGGTCGATCTGCGTGATGTCGCCGGTCACGACGATCTTGGAGCCGAATCCCAGGCGCGTGAGGAACATCTTCATCTGCTCGGCCGTGGTGTTCTGCGCCTCGTCGAGGATGATGAACGCGTCATTGAGGGTCCGGCCCCGCATGAATGCCAGGGGCGCAACCTCGATCACCCCGGCCTGCATGAGCTTCGGGATCGCCTCGGGATCCATCATGTCGTGCAGTGCGTCGTGCAGCGGACGCAGATAGGGGTCGATCTTCTCGTACAGGGTGCCCGGCAGGAAGCCGAGTCGTTCCCCGGCCTCGACGGCGGGCCGGGTGAGGATGATGCGGTTGACCTGCTTGGTCTGCAGCGCCTGCACGGCCTTCGCCATGGCGAGATAGGTCTTGCCCGTACCGGCTGGGCCGATGCCGAAGACGATGGTGTGAGCATCGATGGCGTCGACGTACCGCTTCTGGTTCAGGGTCTTGGGCCGGATCGTCTTCCCGCGACGCGACAGGATGTCGAGGCTGAGCACGTCGGCCGGCGACTCGGAGAGCCCCTGGGTGAGCATGCCCACGGTGCGGCGCACGGCGTCGGGGGTGAGCGGCTGACCACGTCGGACGAGGGTGACGAGTTCGGCGAGCGCGCGTTCGGCGAGGGCGACGTCGGCGGGTGCACCGGTCAGTGTGACGGTGTTGCCCCGCACGTGGATGTCCGCCGCCAGGAGGGTCTCGAGGGCGATCAGGTTCTCGTCCGCGGCTCCGAGCAGGGGCGCTGCGGCCTCCGACGGGAGGTCCAGGCTCGATCTGACCGTGGTCGGTTCGAGTTCGGCGGGCTCGTGGGGTCGGTCTGGTTCACTCACGTGGACGGTACGTCCTGCTTTCGGTTCGGCTCGTGCACGACGGTCGTCGTGTTCGTGCCAGTCTAGCGCCGGGCGGGGCGTACCCTCCCGCAACAGTGCGTTTCACCGGGCTTCGGTGCCCCCGTCTCCCGAGGTGGCCTCCGCGAGCCATCGCCGCGCCTCGGCGAGGACGGCCGGTGCCCGATCGGGTGAGACCCCGGCCAGCACGAGGTTGCCGAGCACGATGGTGTCGCCCGAGTCGTCCACCAGACCGAGGTTGGCCTGCTCGAGCGTGGCCATCGTCAGGCCCTCCATCATCCCGACCAGCACCGGCGCCGGAAGGTAGTCGGAGAATTGCCCCTGCGCGAGTCCACGTTCGACGAGCCCGAGGACGCGTGAGCGCACCGGCGCGACGAGCTCGGCGATACGTTGCTCACCCACCTCCTTGCGCGCGAACGAGAGCAGCACGCGATAGCGGTCGCCGATCGGCCAGGTCCGTAGCCCCTCCACCGCGAGGGCGACCTCGGGGTCCTCCGGTTCGGGGTGGTCGAGGGCCTCGGCGAGCGCGGTCGAGGCGTCGTCGACGATCCCCTCGACGAGCGCTTCCCGGTTGGGGAAGTGCGCGTACACCGTGCGGCGGACCACGCCCGCGGCCTTCGCGACATCGTCCATGCTCGCGTCGAAGTCGGTGGCGAAACACATCACTGCCGCGTCGAGTATGCGCATGCGGTTCGCGATGAATCGGGTTCGTGGTCGAGCGACCGAGTTCTCCACGTTCTTCGCCTCTTCCTACTGACTGTGATCTGTCTTTCATTTTAGTTGCACATGGATGTGCAGCTGTGTAACTTGCACAGCGCCGTGCAGAACGGGGCCCGGCCCCGTCCACCCAGCACCCCGAGGAGAGCCCGATGACCACTGCTGTCACCCGATCGGAAGGGAGCGGGGCGAAGGAACCTTACCGGCTGCGCTGGGCAGGACTCGCGGTGCTGTGCCTGAGCCTGCTCATCGTCGTGATGGCGAACACCTCACTCATCGTCGCAGCGCCCGGAATGCTGCGCGACCTGCAGCTCACCAGCGCCGACATGCAGTGGATCATCGACGGCTACACCGTCCCCTACGCCGCGCTGATGCTGCTGTTCGGCGTGCTCGGCGACCGGTACGGCCGCCGACGCGCACTGCTGACAGGCCTGGCGGGGTTCGCCGCCGGGGCGGTGTACGGATCGCTCGCCGACAGCGCGGGTGATGTGATCGTCGCACGCATCGTCATGGGTGTGGGCGCCGCCGTCATCATGCCCGCGACGCTGTCGTTGCTCGTCGCGATGTTCCCCCCGCGCGAGCGTGCCCGGGCGATCGCCGCATGGGCGGCCACCTCGGGCCTCGCCATCGCCCTCGGCCCCCTGCTCGCCGGATGGCTCCTCGAATCGAACTCGTGGGGGTCGACCTTCCTCATCAACGTGCCGATCGCGGCGTTCGCCGCCCTCGCCGCCATGATCCTCGTGCCCGCATCGAAGGCCGACGATCTCACCCGCACCGACTGGATCGGCGGCGCCCTGTCGGTCCTCGCCCTCGGCGGGATCGTCTACGCGATCATCGAAGGCTTCCACTTCGGTTGGGGCACCGGGGTGATCGCGACCACGGTCGGTTCGGTGGTCGTCGCGGTTCTCTTCGTCGTGTGGGAACTGCGCCATCCCCGGCCGCTGCTGGATCTGCACCGTGTCGCGGACCGGACCGTCGGCGGTGCCTGCGTCGCGGTGCTGTTGCTCTTCCTCGTCGCATTCGGAGCCATCTACTTCGTCTCCCAGCAGTTCCAGTTCGTGCTGGGCTACGGCCCCCTCGAGACGGGGCTGCGTCTGCTCCCCCTTGCGGCGACGGTCTCGCTGGGCGCGGCGCTGAGCGGCCGGCTCGCCCCTCGCCTGGGCGCGCGGCTCCTCGTGGGCGCGGGCATGATCGCCGCAGCGGCAGGCATCCTCGCCCTCACCGTCACGGACACCGGCTCCGGTTTCACACCCTTCCTCATCTCGTTGCTGCTACTGGGGCTGGGTATCGGCCTGGCCACACCCCCGTCCACCGACCTCGTCATGGGCGGCTTCCCCGACTCGGATCTCGGATCGGCGGGCGGATTGAACGACACCGCAGTGGAATTCGGCGGTTCACTGGGCATCGCCGTACTCGGCTCGATCCTCGCGACCACCTATCACCGTGAGATCTCCGGTTTCCTCGACGGATTCCCGATGGCAGATCTGACGGGCCCGATGGCCGAGCAGGCGGCGATGGCGATCGAGGCGGCCGGCGACTCGGTGGGCGGTGCGGCGATCGTCGCGGAGGAACTCGCAGCCCATCCGTTCGCGGCGTCGTACGCACAACCTCTGCTCGACGCGTCGTCCGCGGCGTTCGCGCAGGCGATCTCGTCCGCGAGCCTCGTCGCCGGTATCGTCCTGCTCGTCGGCGCCGCGGCGGTCACGGCGCTACTCCCCCGCGGACTCCCCGCCCACTCCCGCAGCGATGCCGAGGTCGGCGACTGACGGAGCGGTGAGCAGTTCGAGCGATCGCTCCCAGGAGCGGGTCGTGCGGTTCA
>NZ_AJVB01000128.1:0-9125 GCF_000278445.1 Rhodococcus sp. R1101 | reverse complement strand
GGGATGGCCGGTGTCCCCTACGACGCGCAGGCGTTCGAATCCGGTGCGGGCGACCCGTCGGCGGACACCGATTACAGCGGTGGTGACGAGTACGGAGGAGGCGACGACGTCGGCGGCGGCGGTGAGGATCTCGGCGGGGGCGAATTCGGCGGTGGAGACGGCGGCGGATTCGATTTCGGCGGGTTCGACTTCTGAGTGAGCCGGGCCCTGCCCGGCCACGAATCCCGATCCTGATTCAGCGCGGCTGACAGACCGGGCACCAGAACAGGTTCCGCGCCTGCATCACCGAATGCAGCACGGGCGTCCCGCAGATACGGCAGGGTTCACCGGCGCGCCGATAGACGTACGTCCGGGGCCTGTTCCTGGCGTAGGCCGGTGCCCCGTGGTCGTGTTCCGGTCGAACGACGTGCATGCGCCCGTGCTTCACGCCGACGTTCATCAACGCGACGAGATCCTCCCAGATCGCATCGAACTCGGTGCGGGACAAGTCGTTTCCCGGACGTTCGGGATGAATGCCGTGGCGGAACAGCACTTCGGCCCGGTACACGTTGCCCACCCCGGCGATTACCGCCTGGTTCATGAGCAACGCCCCGATCGCGGTGCGCGACCTACCGATCCGGCGCCACGCCCGTTCGGGATCGGCGTCGGAACGCAGCGGGTCGGGGCCGAGTCTCGCCTCGATCGCCTCGACCTCGCCCGGGGTGAGTATCTCGCACGCCGCCGGACCGCGCAGGTCGCTGCCGTGGCGTGCGCCGATCATCCGCATCCGTACCTGTCCGACCGGTTCGCCGAGCGGCAACTCCCGGTCGGTGAACTCACCGTAGATGCCGAGATGCACGTGGACGGCGAGACCGCCCTCGTAGTGATGGAAGAGATGCTTCCCCCACGCGTCCGCGTGGGTCAGTACGCGCCCGTCCACCGCTGCGGCGCCGTCGGCGAACCGCCCCTGTGGACTGGACACCCGCACCGGCGCACCCGAGTACCACTCGTGGTGCAGCCGGGCGAGCCGGTGCAGGATGTGTCCCTCGGGCACGGATCAGGCAGGCGCACCGGGCACTGCCGGTGCTCGGCCGGTCTTCTCGTACTCGGCGAGGATGTCGATGCGGCGCTGGTGACGCTCCTCGTCCGACCACTCCGTCGACAGGAATGCGTCGACGATCGCGAGGGTCTCCTCGAGGGTGTGCATGCGGCCGCCGATGCCGATGAGCTGCGCGTTGTTGTGCTCGCGCGCGAGCTTGGCGGTGTCGACACTCCAGGCCAGGGCGCAACGGGCGCCCGGCACCTTGTTGGCGGCGATCTGCTCACCGTTACCGCTGCCGCCTAGCACGATGCCGAGGCTGCCTTCGTCGGCGACGGTGCGCCGTGCGGCCTCGATGCAGAAGGCCGGGTAGTCGTCGAGAGCGTCGTACTCGAACGCACCGCAGTCGATCGGCTCGTGGCCGTTCTTCTTCAGGTGCTCGACGATCTCATTCTTCCGTTCGAAGCCCGCATGGTCGGCTCCCAGGTAAACGCGCATGGCCAGAAGTCTAACGAGAGCCCGGCACACCCCTGCACACCCACTGCCGTCGCACGGGTGTCACGCCGGTGGGCGCCACGGTGGCCGAAGCTCGTCGACTCGTGCTGGAACTCGGCGCCGTAACCGGCCTCGTACCGCACCCGACTCGGCGCGTACTCGAACCCGTTGTTCTCGGCGGGGCGTAGCGTCCCCCACCCCCACAGGTCAGCGGCGCATCGCCCAGACCCTCGGGCCGTCGTCCGGCAGCTCGACGACACCGGTGACGACGAAGCCGAGACGTTCGTAGAGGGCGACGTTCGCTTCCGACGAGGTCTCCAGGCAGGCCGCGACCCCGTGTTCCTCGGCCGCGCGGAGTCCGGGTTCGAGGACGGCCCGTCCCAGGCCGCGTCCCTGCGAGGCGGGATCGACGCCTACCGTGGCCAGGAACCACACAGGTTCGCTCGGCTGCAGTTCTGCGGTGGCCTGCTCGGCGAGTTCGGCGGCGCGGGCACGATCGCCGCGCAGTTCGGTCACCCGATCGGCGACGGAGGCGAACGCCTCCTCGAGTCCGGTGGAACGGGGCGTCGTCCACACGGCCACCGCGTCGACGTCGTCGGAGACCCACACCCTGCCGCACCGCATGCCGATCTCGGCGAGGTAGAGCCCCTGCAGGTCGCGGACGCGGGCCTCGTGATCGCGGCCGTCGACGGTGTAGCGGGTGAACGGATAGTCGCGGAACGCTCGTCCGAGCGTTGCCGTCGCCTTCCCGATATCGCGCACCGTCGCCGGCCGGACCACATGTTCGTTCGACACGCCGTGGCACTCTACCGAGCGCCACGGCCACACCCGGTCAGGAGAAGTCGGGCTCCTCGTCGCGGCTGCGCTTGAGTTCGAAGAAATGCGGGTAGGACGCGAGGGCGACCACGCCGTCCCACACCTTCCCGGCCTCCTCGCCACGCGGGATCTTCGACAGGACGGGACCGAAGAAGGCGATGCCGTTGACGTGGATCGTGGGGGTACCGACGTCCTGGCCCACCTTGTCCATGCCGGCGTGGTGGCTCGTGCGCAGGGCCTCGTCGTAGGCGTCACTGTCGGCGGCCTCGGCCAGCGAGGCATCGAGGTCGAGTTCGGCGAGCGACGCGGCGATCACGTCCGCGAAGTCCTTGTTGCCCTCGTTGTGGATGCGGGTGCCCATCGCGGTGTACAGCGGGGAGAGGATGTCGTCGCCGTACTTCTGCGCCGCGGCGATCGCCACGCGCACCGGGCCCCACGCCTTCGTCATCAACTCGGCGTAGTCGTCGGGCAGGTCGCGACCCTCGTTGAGCACGGCCAGGCTCATCACGTGGAAACGCGCCTCGATATCGCGCACCTTCGTGACCTCGAGGATCCAGCGCGAGGTGATCCAGCACCACGGGCACAGCGGGTCGAACCAGAAGTCGGCGGTGTCCTTGCCGGTCGCGGACGCGACAGTCGGGTCGCTCAAGAGATCTCCTCACAAGAGTTCGGTACGGAGCCGGGCAACTACCGAAGGTGTACAACACGGCTCCGGCGCCGATTCTTCCCGAACCGGGCCGGAAGGTGTGCCGTACCCGTAACGTCGGACCCGGGAAGCAGGTCCGGCACGCATCTCAGTGGAGGCACCACGATGTCGGGTGAGGAAACGTTTCTGATCGTCGGCGGGGGTCTGGCCGGCGCCAAGCTGGCCGAGGAACTGCGCGCCCGCGACTTTCCCGGGCGCATCCTGCTCATCGGCGCGGAGGAGCATCTGCCCTACGAGCGACCACCCTTGTCGAAGGACTACTTCGCCGGACGCAAGCAGCTTGCCGACTTCACGGTGCACGACGGTGACTGGTACCGCGATCACCGCGTCGAACTGCTGCTCGGCACGAAGGTCACCGCAATCGATCCGGCCGCCCACACCGTGACGCTGCCCGACGGGTCGACGCTGCGCTACGACAAGCTCGCTCTCGCAACGGGCTCGACGCCCCGCACGGTCCCGATTCCCGGCGCCGACGCCGAGCGCGTGTACGTCATGCGCACCGTCGAGGATTCCGATGCGCTGCTCGCCGCGATCCACGGTGAGACCGACCACGCGGGATGGCTGGCCGTCATCGGGGCCGGATGGATCGGCATGGAGATCGCCGCGAACGCCCGCGGTCGAGGTGCGGGCGTGGTGGTCGCGGAGTCCGCGAAGCAGCCGCTGCTCGGGGCACTCGGTGAGGAGATGGGAGCGGTCTTCGCCGATCTGCACCGCGCACACGGCGTCGATCTGCGCACGAGCACCTCGGTGCGCGAGATCGTCGCGTACGACGGGCGCGCGAGCGGAATCCGGTTCGGCGACGACAGTGTGGTGCCCGCCGACGCCGTGCTCGTCGCGGTCGGGGCGCGACCGAACATCGACCTCGCCCGCGACGCCGGGCTCGCGGTCGACGACGGTGTGCTCGTCGACGCGTCGCTGCGCACGAGCGATCCGGACATCGTGGCGGTCGGCGACATCGCGTCGGTGGACCATCCGCTCCTTCGCAGCCGGGTGCGGGTCGAACACTGGGCGAACGCCCTGAACCAGCCGGCTGTCGCGGCCGCGACGATGCTCGGACGCGAGGCAGCCTACGACCGGCTCCCTTACTTCTTCACCGACCAGTACGACCTCGGCATGGAATATGTCGGGCTCGCTCCGCCCGATGCGCGGGTGGTCACCCGCGGCGACGTCACCGGTCTGCGCTTCCTCGCGTTCTGGCTCGACGACGAGCATCGGGTGCAGGCAGGGATGAACGTGAACATCTGGGATGCCGGCGACGACATCCGCGCTCTGATCACCTCCGGCCGGCCCGTCGACGCCGACCGTCTGGCGGACACCACGGTGCCGTTGTCCGACGTCGCTCCGTGAGGGTCCGCCGATCATGATGGGATGGACGCCGACCGACATTCCGTCGTGAGAAGGAGTTCTCCCCGTGGCACCACCGAATCTGACCCGCGAGCAGGCCGCCGAACGGGCCGCGATCCTGTCCGTCGACAACTACAGCATCGAACTGGACCTCACCGACGGTGCCGGCGCGCCGGGCACCACGACGTTCCGGTCGGTGACCACCGTCCGCTTCGACGCCACCGAGGGTGCCTCGACGTTCATCGACCTCATCGCGAAGACGGTGCACTCGGCGACGCTCAACGGCGAACCCGTGGACGTGGCCGGATACTCCGAGGAGAGCGGCATCGCCCTCACCGGGCTCGCCGCCCACAACGAACTCGTCGTCGACGCCGACTGCCTGTACACGAACACCGGCGAAGGCCTGCACCGGTTCGTCGACCCCACCGACGACGCGGTGTACCTGTACTCGCAGTTCGAAACGGCCGACGCCAAGCGGATGTTCGCGTGTTTCGATCAGCCCGACCTCAAGGCCACCTTCGATCTGAGGGTCACCGCGGCGCAGGACTGGGCCGTGATCTCCAATGCCGACACCGTGCAGACGGCGGCCGCGCAGCCGGGTCTCCACATCTTCCGCACCACCCCGCGCATGAGCACCTACCTCGTCGCGCTGATCGCCGGTCCGTACGCGGTGTGGTCCGACGAGTACACCGACGAGCACGGCACCATCCCGCTGCGCATCTTCTGCCGCGCGTCGCTCGCGGAGTACATGGACGCCGACCGGTTGTTCACCGAGACCAAGCAGGGATTCGGCTTCTACCACGCCAACTTCGGGATCCCTTACGCCTTCGGCAAGTACGACCAGTTGTTCGTGCCCGAGTTCAACGCCGGAGCGATGGAGAACGCCGGTGCGGTGACCTTCCTGGAGGACTACGTCTTCCGGTCCAAGGTCACCCGCTACTCCTACGAGCGGCGCGCCGAGACCGTCCTGCACGAGATGGCACACATGTGGTTCGGCGACCTCGTCACCATGCGCTGGTGGGACGACCTGTGGCTCAACGAGTCGTTCGCGACGTTCGCGTCGGTGCTGTGCCAGGCCTCGGCCACCGAGTACACCAACGCGTGGACGACCTTCGCGAACGTGGAGAAATCGTGGGCGTACCGGCAGGACCAGCTGCCGTCCACCCACCCGATCGCCGCCGACATCCCCGACCTCGCCGCTGTGGAGGTCAATTTCGACGGCATCACCTACGCCAAGGGCGCGTCGGTGCTCAAGCAGCTCGTCGCCTATGTCGGGCAGGAGCCCTTCCTCGCGGGTCTGCGCGAGTACTTCCGCGATCACGCCTACGGCAACGCCACCTTCGACGACCTGCTCGCCGCGCTCGAGAAGTCCTCCGGTCGGGACCTGTCGGACTGGGGCGCCCAGTGGCTCAAGACCACCGGACTGAACATCCTGCGACCGGACTTCGAGGTCGACGACCAGGGACGCTTCACGCGATTCGCCGTGGTGCAGGAAGGCGCGCAGCCCGGTGCCGGCGAGTTCCGCGTTCATCGTCTCGCGATCGGTGTGTACGACGACGACGGCTCCGGCACGCTCGTCCGCACGCACCGCGTGGAGATCGACGTCGACGCCGCCGAACGCACCGAGGTGCCCGATCTGGTCGGTGTGCCGCGCGGCGCGTTCGTCCTCGTCAACGACGACGACCTGACCTACTGCTCGGTGCGGCTCGACGAGGAGTCGCTCGCGACCGTCATCGACCGGGTCGGCGACATCGCCGAGTCCTTGCCCCGCACCCTGGTGTGGTCGGCGGCGTGGGAGATGACCCGTCAGGCCGAGATGAAGGCGCGGGACTTCGTCGCCCTCGTGCAGCGGGGTATCGCGGCCGAGACGGAGGTCGGTGTCGTCCAGCGGCTGCTCCTGCAGGCGCACACCGCGCTGGAGAGTTACGCCGATCCGTCCTGGGCGGCGGAGCACGGCCGATCGGACTTCGCCAATCGGCTGCTCGAACTGGCCCGCGAGTCCGCGCCGGGTTCCGACCATCAGCTCGCCTTCGTCAACGCGCTGACCACCGCCTACCTGTCGCCCTGGCACACCGAGGTGCTCGAGGAACTGCTCGGCGCCGATCCGGCCACGGTCGGCCTGCCGGGGCTGACGGTCGACACCGATCTGCGCTGGCGGATCGTCCAGGCCCTCGCCGCGGCAGGTGAGGTCGACGCCGAGGGCGTCGAGTCGCCGTTCATCGACGCCGAGGCCGAACGCGACCCGACCGCCGCGGGTGCCCGTCAGGCGGCGGCTGCCCGCGCGGCACGTCCGCAGGAGGCGGTCAAGGAACAGGTGTGGCAGACGGTCGTGCACGACGACAGCGTCCCGAACATCACGGCACGCGCCGTGATCGGCGGTTTCGCTCCGGCCGGTCAAGGAGAACTCCTCGAGCCGTATGTAGCGCGGTACTTCGCGGAGGTGCCGGGGGTGTGGGAGCGCCGCTCGAGCGAGGTTGCGCAGACCGTCGTGATCGGCCTCTACCCGTCGTGGTCGATCGGTGAGCAATCGGTGGCGGCGGCAGACGAGTTCCTCGCCGGCGACCATCCGCCGGCCCTGCGCCGGCTCGTCGTCGAAGGCCGTGCCGGGGTCGTGCGCTCGTTGAAGGCACGCGCCTTCGACGCGTCCTGACGCACCGGCCTCCCGGGACGACTGTGGCCCGCTGCCTCTCCGTCACGGAGCGGCAGCGGGCCACAGGTGGTCGTGGGCTCCGGACTAGGGAGCGACCATGGCGTTCGCGATGACGCGGACGGCACTGGTGATGCCGTCGAGCAGATTCCCCTGACCGAAGGACGACACGGCTGCGGTCACGCCGAGCTGCAGCACCCGGTCGGTGGCGCGGTCGGCGGCGGTGCGACCCGAACGGATCTCGATGCTCCGCTGGTTCGGGAAGACGGCGATGAGCACCGAGTTGTCGGCATCCGGCGTCGTCGGCAACAGGGCGTCGGTTGCAGCGGCCGGGTTCACGTCGTCGCCGATGTACACGGTGAAGCGCACATGGGTGATCCGCACGGCGTGCGTGAGCGTGTCGTCGAGGATGATGAGGTCGCGGTCCTTGAACGGCGCACCCGTGAATGCCTGGCCGAGACCGCGCACCGCGGAGATGCGTCCGCTCGCGGTGAGTGCCGCACCGTGCGGCAGGTTCTCCGGCGCGACGGCCGGACGCCGGATCACGTCACCACTTGCCACTTGCGGTACCTCCGATCAGCTCCGCCGAGGTCAGAGCGGCATGACCGTGACCATGATGCGGGTATTTCCAGGGATGGGTCGATTCGTCGGTCGCGGTCCACAGGAGCGGCTCGTGCTCCCATTTCCGGTCGAGCGTGTACGGGTCGTCCGACGGCGTGGAGCCCGGGTACTTGCTCATGACGAAGGACAGCCCACCGAAGACCAAGACGATCAGCAGCGGGATGCCGACGAAGATCAGGGTTGTCTCGAGAATGCTCACAGCCAAACGTTAGCCCAGCCGAGCCCGAAAGGCCTCATACGCCCCGGAGAACGACCCCGATCAGGCCGCACCCTCCCCCAGATACGGCAGCCAGGTGGGGTGCAACTCGGGCAGGGTGGCGAGTAGGCGCCAGTGTCGGCCCTTCGGTGGGTTCGGCACCACACGCAGGTCCCATCCGAGTTCGGTGAGCAGCTTGTCGGCCTTGCGGTGGTTGCACGGCGCGCAGCATGCGACGCAGTTCTCCCAGGTGTGCTCGCCGCCGCGACTGCGCGGCACGACGTGATCGATCGTCTCGGCCTTGCCCCCGCAGTAGGCACACCGGTTCCGGTCGCGATGCATGAGCGCGGCCCGGGTGAGCGGCACCCGCGCGTGATACGGAACGCGCACGTAGCTGCGCAGACGGATCACGGACGGCAGCTGCACCGACCATTCGGCCGACCGCACGAGCGGAGCGAGCGGATCGTCGTGCACGGTATCGGCCTTGCCCCCGGCCATCAGGACCACGGCTCTGCGAGCGGGCAGGGCGGTGAGCGGCTCGTAGGTGACGTTGAGCAGCAACACTCGACGTTTCAACCAGTCGGGTACCGTCGCGGTGCTGTCGTGCACCACGCGCAGTGTGGTGGCCCCCGGCACCCCTGCAGGGGCGTCCGCGGGCGGGAGTTGTCGATGCGAGCTGCTGCTGTGCTTCATACGACCTCCGAAAAGACTGGGAACAGTGGACCACGGATGCTCCCGAATCGCACCCGGAATCAGTGGACCGGTCCAGGTCGGGTCGGTGAACATCCGGTGTCGGTCCCGGCGGTCCCGGCTCGTCGGGCGGTGTGGTGTCGGGAGCGGGCACAATGGACGGTCGAGAGGGACGGTGAACGAATACAGATGAGTGACGAGCAGACCTTCTACGACGCGGTCGGTGGCGCCGAGACGTTCCGTCGGCTCACGGCGCGGTTCTACGAAGAGGTGGCGCGGGACGAGATCGTCCGGCCCCTGTACCCCGAGGAGGATCTCGGTCCGGCCGAGCGGCGCATGCGGATGTTCCTGGAGCAGTACTGGGGCGGCCCGCGCACCTACTCCGAGGAACGAGGGCACCCGCGACTGCGCATGCGCCACCACCCGTTCCGGATCGGGCCGCTCGAGCGCGACGCCTGGTTGCGATGCATGCACACCGCGATCGCGTCGATAGAGGAGACGACACTCGACGACGAACATCGTCGACAGCTCGTCGACTACATGAACATGGCCGCCGACTCGATGATGAACTCGCCTGTCTAGAGGTCAGCGG
>NZ_AJVB01000127.1:0-9150 GCF_000278445.1 Rhodococcus sp. R1101 | reverse complement strand
CGGCGAGGAACGCCGGATAGTCCGCCGCGAGCAGCGTGCCGGCGGGATATCCGAGCCAGTCGGACCGGGTACGCACGAGCAGGTGGTCGCGGTAGACGCTCACCCGCGCGTCGTCGGGAACGTCGAGCCGGACGAGTCCGCCGTCCGCGGTGAGTTCGAACCGGTGCGCCCGGTAGAAGTCGATCGCGCGGTCGACGAAGGTGCGTTCGTATCCTGGCGTGTCGTCGTACCACGCGGAAACCGCGACATCGCTGCGCTCACCCTCGAAGACCGTCTCGGCCTGCTCGATCGGCGTGCCGCGACGCCATCTCTTCGCGAGACGCGGGTATCCCGAGTCGGTGAGCGATCCGTCGCCGAAATCGCTTCCGACATAGACGGTGTCGGCGTCGATCCACCCGATGTCCGTCTTCGCCTCGGGCAGTTCGAAACTGTGCGGACCCGAGAGGAATCGCCGCTCGACGAGGTCGAACTCGCGGATCACGCTCGCATCGGCACCACCGCGCGACAGGCTGATGAGCGCGCGGGTCTGGTCGGGCCGCAGCACCTGGGCTCCCGACCACACCCAGTTCTCACCCTCCTCCTCGGCGACGGCGTCGAGGTCGACGAGGACGTCCCAGTCGGGTTCGTCGCGCAGGTACTGCTCCATCGTCGTACGACGCCACAGGCCGCGCACGTGCTCGGCGTCCCGCCAGTAGTTGTAGAGGTACTCACCCCGCCGACGGGCGTACGGAATGCGGGCGTCGGTGTCGAGTACCTCGCGGATGCGGGATTCGAGGTCCGTGAAGCCGTCGGTGCGGGTGTACGTCTCGACCGTTCGGTCGTTCCGGGCACGCACCCAGTCGAGTTGTTTCTCGCCGGTGACGTCCTCGAGCCACAGGTACGGATCGGTCGTGTCGTCGCTCATGACCCATTCATACCCGCCCCTCACCTGCCGCGGGCGGCAGGCAGACTGTGACCTCGTGCAGATGCATCCGTCGGACGCGCGCCGAGAATGGCTCGGCGACCGAATCCCGGGCGACCTGTTCGCCCTCTACTGTTTCGACGCCCCCGCGGTTCCGGTCGCCGAGGTGCTCGCCGAACTGCGGTCGCGGGTGGCGGCGATGGGGGAGTTGCAGGTGCGGATGGTCGAGGTGCCCGCGGGTCTCGACTATCCCTACTGGACAGCCTGCGGACCTGGCCCCGACCGGGTCGTCGTCCACGAATCCGGCAGCTACGGGCAGGTGCTCGACACGCTGTCCGGGCTCGTCGCGACCCGCGTCGACGTCACCGTCTCACCGTGGCGCTTGCACATCTTCCAGCAGGTCGCCGATGCTCCGCGCGGAAACGGTCCCGCGCTCGTCGTCGTCCTGCAGATGTCGCACGCCTTCGCCGACGGGGTGCGCACGTCCGCGCTGGCCCGGGACCTGTTGTCGGGCATCGCCACACCCACGACCCCGCCGCGTGCCCCCTCGCCGGCCGGGATGCTCGCGCGCGCCCTCCTGCGGTTGCCTCTGTCGATCCCGCAGGTGATCGCCGACGGGCGACGGGCGGTCGAAGCACAACGGCAACTCGCCGAACCGTCGGTCCCGCAACCCGCCCCGGGGAGGCCGCTGGTGGCCGTGAACACCGCGCCCGGACCGCGCCGGGCGGTGCGCACAGTCGTGGTCGACACCGCAGACCTGCGCCGCGTCGGCACCGTCACCGTCGGTGCGCTCACCGTGATCGGTGCCGCCCTGTCGGACTTCCTCGGTGTCGACGAACTGTCCGCGGAAGTGCCGGTCGCGGTGCCCACCGCGACCTCCCGCAACAGTTACCGCAACGTCGGAGTCGACCTGCACTGCACCATCCGCGACCCGCACGAGCGTGCCGTGGCGATCGCCGCCGACCTGGCGTCGCAGCGGATCCGCGCGCGCCACCCCGCAATGGCGGTACGCGCCCGCACCGACGATCACGTCCCGGCACCGCTGCTGCGCTTCGGCACCGACCGCCTCGACCTGTCCGTCGTCCCGCCCACCGTCACCGGCAACACCGTCGTCTCGAGTGTCGATCGCGGCCGGGCCGACCTGGAACTCGGTGGCGGCCGGGTGCGGTTCACCTCCGGCTTCCCCGGCTTGTCGCCGGTGCAGGCCCTCACACACGGCGTGCACGGGATCGGCGAGGCGGTGACCCTGTCGGTGACGACCTCCCCGGAGGTGGTCGATGCGGCCGGTCTCGCTCGGTACGTCGCCTTGCTGTGCGAGGCGGTCGCCGCGCTGTAGCGTGCCCCGAATCGAACGATGGAGGGGTACATGGCGGTATATGCGGTGACGGGTGCCGCGTCGGGAATGGGCAGGGCGAGTGCGGAACGGTTACGGGCTGCCGGGCACACGGTGATCGGCATCGACCTGAAGGACACCGAGGTCACGGCGGATCTGTCCACGCCCCAGGGCCGCTCCGATGCGGTCCGCGCGACGCTCGAGCTGGCGGGCGGCCGTCTCGACGGCGCCGTACTCGCCGCCGGGTTGGGTCCCGCCCCGGGCAAGGAGAAGATCATCGCGCAGGTCAACGTGCGGGGCGTGATCGACCTGCTCGTCGGCTGGCGGCCGGCGCTGGTCGCCTCCGGCAACAGCAAGGTTGTGGTGTTCGGGTCCAACTCGACGACGACGACGCCCGGCGTGCCGAACTCGGCGGTGAAGGCGTTCCTCGCCGGCGACATGGACAAGGGCGTCGCCCGCGCCACGCGCATCCCGCAGACGGGTCCGCCGTTCACCTACGCGGCGTCGAAGATCGCCGTGACCCGATGGGCGCGCCGGGCTGCGGTAACCCCCGAGTGGGCAGGAGCGGGTATCCGCCTCAACGTCCTCGCACCGGGAGCGATCTCCACCCCGCTGCTCGACGCGCAGCTCGACAGCCCGCTCGGGAAGGCGGTCGAGAGCTTCCCCGTTCCGCTCGGCGGCTTCGGGAAGCCCGAGGAGATCGCGCAGTGGGTCGAGTTCATGCTGTCGCCGGCGGCGGACTTCCTGACGGGAAGCGTCGTGGTGGTCGACGGCGGCACCGAGGCGTACTTCCGCCCCGACGACTGGCCGGTGCGGGTTCCGCTCCGGTCGATCCCCCGGTACCTGCTCGCCATGCGGAGGTTCGGGCGCCGGAAGTGAGGGTCCGCGCGGCGCGGACCCTCACCGGGCTCTCACATCAGGCGAAACAGTCGCCGAATCCGTAGATCGCGTCGAACGCGCCGGTGGGCAACACGTCCACCGCGTTCACGCGGTAGGACGGGTACGAGGCATGCATCAGGTCGCGCACGAACCGCAGGGCGTGGATCGCGTCGACGGCGTCGACGGTGATGACGAGCTGGGCGCGGCCGTTGTCGCTGCGCCCCACCGCCCCGTGATGCGGGACGATCGGTTCGATGAGGTCGACGGTCTCGTCGTCGGTCAAGCGATCGAGGTCGGCGTCGATTTCGATCATCGCGTTGTATTCCATGTGTGTTCTCCCGTGTCGAACACCCGAGCGGCCTCGCGCCGCGCGGGTTGATCTCGACGGGGAACACGCACGACGACATCATGCCCGAACCGGACGACACGCGCCGTCATCCGATCGGTGGAGAGCGGATCGGGACGGTGGCTACCCGCGGGTAACCGGACCATCGGCAGACACCGGAATCGGGCGGGACTACCCTGTATATCCGTGACCTCACACTATGACGTCGTTGTCCTCGGAGCCGGTCCCGGTGGGTACGTCGCTGCTATCCGCGCGGCACAGCTGGGACTGAGCACCGCCATCATCGAGCAGAAGTACTGGGGTGGTGTCTGCCTGAACGTGGGCTGTATCCCCTCCAAGGCGCTTCTCCGCAATGCCGAGTTGGCGCATCTCTTCAACAAAGAGGCCAAGACCTTCGGCATCTCCGGTGACGTGTCCTTCGACTTCGGTGCCGCCTACGACCGCAGCCGCAAGGTCGCGGACGGCCGCACCAAGGGCGTGCACTTCCTCATGAAGAAGAACAAGATCACCGAATACGACGGTAAGGGCTCGTTCGTCGACGCCAAGACCATCGAGGTGGCCCTCACCAAGGGTGGCACCGAACAGGTGACCTTCGACAACGTCATCATCGCCACCGGCTCGGTCACCAAGCTGCTGCCGGGCACCGAGCTCAGCGACAACGTCGTCACCTACGAGGAGCAGATCCTCACCCGCGACCCTCCCCGAGTCCATCGTCATCGTCGGTGCCGGCGCCATCGGCATGGAGTTCGGCTACGTCCTGAAGAACTACGGGGTCGACGTCACCATCGTCGAGTTCCTCGACCGCGCACTGCCCAACGAGGACGCCGACGTCTCCAAGGAGATCGCCAAGGCGTACAAGAAGCTCGGCATCACCATCAAGACCGGTGCCGCCGTGCAGAAGATCTCGGACGACGGCTCGAAGGTGACCGTCGAGATCAAGGACAACAAGTCCGGCAACGTCGAGACCGTCACGGTCGACAAGGTGCTGCAGTCGGTCGGCTTCGCGCCGCGCGTCGAGGGCTACGGCCTCGAGAACACCGGCGTCGAGCTCACCGACCGCGGTGCCATCGCGATCGACGAGCGCATGCGCACCAATGTCGAGGGCATCTACGCTATCGGCGACGTCACCGCGAAGCTTCAGCTCGCCCACGTCGCGGAGGCGCAGGCCGTGGTCGCGGCCGAGACCATCGGCGGCGCCGAGACACTCGAGCTCGGCGACTACCGCATGATGCCGCGCGCGACCTTCTGCCAGCCGCAGGTCGCCTCCTTCGGTCTCACCGAGGAGCAGGCGAAGGCCGAGGGGTACGACGTGAAGGTCGCGACCTTCCCGTTCACCGCCAACGGCAAGGCACACGGTCTGGGCGATCCCACCGGCTTCGTCAAGCTCATCGCCGACAAGACCCACGGTGAGCTCATCGGTGGCCATCTCATCGGCCCCGACGTCTCGGAGCTGCTGCCCGAGCTGACCCTGGCCCAGAAGTGGGACCTCACGGTCAACGAGCTCGCGCGCAACGTCCACACGCACCCGACGCTCAGCGAGGCGCTGCAGGAGGCCATCCACGGTCTCGCAGGACACATGATCAATTTCTGAGGATGCGGGGCCGACCCGAGGCTCCGCGTTCACCCTTCTTCCGTGTGGGCGGATCCCCGCTCGGATGTACCGGCTCAGCCCGTGACGACTCGACCGTCGTCGCGGGCTGACGTCGTTCCGCCCTTCTCCGGACGCAGCACGAGCTGCACGAGACAGTTGCCGTCCTGCGGGTCGGGCCGGACGTCGACGGCGTAGCGGCTGCGCAGCAGGTCGGCGTGGTCGTCGAGGACGCGCTGGATCAATCCGCGTTGGATGCCGCGCACCACTTCGGGATTCGTGCGGGCGATCTCCGCGAGCGGGCACGTGCACAGCATGAGACTGTGGGTGCCGAAGGCGTTCGTCGCGCTCTGCGTCTCGAAACCCAACTGCTGCAGGGCGTCGATGACGAGCGTGCCGGCGTCGACGGTCGGCGCGGGTGCGAGGGCGAGCATGCCCGCCCAGTCCGAGCCCACCTCGAA
Organism: Rhodococcus sp. R1101; assembly: GCF_000278445.1. Taxonomy (NCBI): domain Bacteria; kingdom Bacillati; phylum Actinomycetota; class Actinomycetes; order Mycobacteriales; family Nocardiaceae; genus Rhodococcus; species Rhodococcus sp. R1101. Next base: position 3,642 of record NZ_AJVB01000127.1, on the reverse strand, counting down.
CGCCTTGTCCTCGCGCTCGGTGGGGGTGCCCCCGATCCGCGCGGCGAGCAGCGCGACGAGATCGGTGTAGGACGGTTCCTTCACCGCGACGTAGCCGAGGCGCGGGCGCCCGACCCGCTCGGCCGGAAGTTGCCGGGTGCGGACGAGACCTTCCTCCTCGAGGCCTGCGAGATGGAAGCGGACGGTCGTGATGTGCAGGTCGAGCGTGGCGGCGAGGTGATGGGCGTCGACCGGGCCCGAGGATTCCCGCAACAGTCCGAGAATCCGCTCGTGTTGCTTCACCCGCCGTGCCAAGTCCGCTCTCCCGTCGCGCCCGGGGTGCCCCTTAGGTGAGGGTCACCTTATTAAAAGGAAGAAAATCCTCTATAGTCGGCGTCATGGAGGCGACGACCGGATCACCGTCCACGTTACGACCGGTCCGGAGAGTCTCGGAACTGTGGCTACTCTTGGCCTCGCGAGAGAGAGTGCAGAACATGACGAATGAGCGCGCATCGGAAGATGCTCTGCCCCTTGCGGGTAGGGACACCGCCCACCTGCCGGGACACTGGCTGCTCGCCCGCCTGGGCAAGCGTGTGCTGCGGCCCGGCGGCAAGGAACTGACGGCGCGCGTGCTCGCCGACGCGCGGTTGCGCGGCGCGGACGTCGTCGAGTTCGCGCCCGGCCTCGGCCGGACCGCGCAGGAGATCCTCGCGTACTCGCCCGGCAGTTACACCGGCGTCGAATCCGACGAGACGGCAGCCGAACTGACGCGCAAGGCCATCGCCGGTGGCGGCAGGGTGGTCAGCGGCGAGGCGTCGAAGACCGGACTCGACGACGAGGTCGCCGACGTCGTGGTCGGCGAGGCGATGCTCACCATGCAGACCGACAGGCACAAGGCGGAGATCGTGCAGGAGGCACGGCGGGTGCTCCGGGCGGGCGGGCGGTACGCCATCCACGAACTCGCGATCGAACCCGACGAGGTCGACGACGAGGTCAAGACCGAGATCCGCAAGTCGCTCGCGCGCTCGATCAAGGTCAACGCCCGCCCGCTCACCGCGGCGGAATGGCGGACCCTGTTCGAGGAGAACGGATTCGAGGTCGAGAAGATCGGCTTCGCCCCCATGGCGCTGCTCGAACCCAAGCGCATCCTCGCCGACGAGGGCCTGCCCGGCACCCTGAAGTTCGTCCGCAACGTCCTTCGCGACTCCGACGCCCGCAGCCGGGTGCTCCGGATGCGGTCGACGTTCACGAAGTACAAGAAGCATCTGGTCGCGATCGAGATCGTCGCCACGAAGAAGGAAGCGTGATGAGTGCACAGCAGGTCGAGGGCAGGCTCACCCGTATCGAGGGCCTTGCGGAGCTGAACCCGGGCGAGGGGAGCGGCCCGCGGATCGAGAAGCTGGCGGCGGTCACCGGCGCGACCGTCGTGCGTCTGTCCTTCACCGCCGGGCAGACGATGGACGACCACAAGGCCGGCGCCCCGATCCTCGTGCAGGCCGTCACCGGGGACATCGCGTTCAGCACCGCCGACGAGACCGTGTCGCTGCTGCCGGGCACCGCGGTCCACGTCGACGCGGGTATCGTGCACCGCCTCGTCGCGAACGCCGATTCGGTAGTGCAGTTGACGATCCTGCGCTGACGATTGTTCCCGCTTCCACACGGAAGCGAATCCGCACGTGCGGCGTGTATGCACGCGTAGTGTGTCGCCATGGCGGAACGCGGCGCTCGCCCACACGTGCACCCGGTTCGGAGATGGTTGCTGCGCACGGTGCGGCACCTGTTCACGCCCCTCCGTCCCGACGACTATCTCGAGATGATCAACCCGCTCTGGACGACCCGCGAACTGCGCGGCCGTGTCGAGCGGGTCGTCCCCGAGGGTGGCGACGCCGCGTCGGTGCTCATCCGCCCGGCCTACGAGTGGCGGGGACACGAGCCCGGCCAGTACGTGCGGCTCGGCGTGATCATCGACGGCGTCTACCACTGGCGGGCGTATTCGCTCACCTCCGACCCGGATCCGGACGACGGCCTCATCAGCGTCACGCCCAAGCTCGTCGAGAACGGTGTGGTCTCGCCGTATCTGGTCCGCAAGCTCGAACCGGGCGACATCGTCCGGCTCGGCGAGGTGGAGGGCGTGTTCACACTGCCCGACCCGCTGCCTCGAAAGATGCTGTTCATCAGCGCGGGCAGCGGGATCACGCCGATCATGAGCATGCTGCGCAGCCTCGACCACCGCGATCGCGTTGACGACGTCGTGGTCGTGCATTCCGCCCGCACCCCCGACGAGGTGATCTTCTCGTCGACCCTGCACGAGCTCGACGACCGTCATCCCGGCCTGCGCCTCGAAGTGTGGCTCAGCGGTGAACGCGGTCGCATCACTCCCGGCGACCTCGACGAACTCTGCCCCGATTGGCGCGAGCGCGACGCCTTCTGTTCGGGTCCGCGCGACCTGCTCGACGCCCTCGAAGAACACTGGGACGAACACGGCGATCCCGAAAGATTCCACCTCGAACGTTTCCAGCCGATCATCGGCGGGAATGCCGGAAGCGGCGAAGGCGGCACCATCCACTTCCTCGACAGCGAGAAGGAGGTGGAATGCGACGGCGGAACACCCATCCTGGTCGCAGGGGAGAACGCCGGCCTGAAGTTGCCGTACGGCTGTCGGATCGGCATCTGCCACACGTGTGTCGGAACACTGAGATCCGGACAACTCCGGGACCTGCGAACCGACGAGGTGAGCGAGCCCACCGGGGCGGCGGTGCGTACCTGCATCCACACCGCGGAGGGCGACATCGAAATCGAACTGTGAAGCAACCGGCTTCGAGGCAGGGGGCGTCGTGACGAGAAGCATCGACAGGGCCGATACCGGGTCGCAGGAACTGCAGAGTCCGCTCGCGCATCTGAGCGACGACGATCTCGAGCAGATCGCGAAGGAATTCGATGCCATCCACGACGAGGTGTACTCGAGCCTCGGCGACAAGGACCGGCAGTACATCAAGAACGTCATCGCGGCGCAGCGTCAACTGGTCGTGGCGGGGCGGGTGCTGCTGTTCGCGTCGTCGTCGAAGCCCGCATGGGTGGCCGGGACGGCCTGCCTCGGCCTGGCGAAGATCCTCGAGAACATGGAGATCGGCCACAACGTCATGCACGGCCAGTGGGACTGGATGAACGATCCGGACATCCACTCGTCGGTGTGGGACTGGGACACCGCCTCCACCGCGGAAGCGTGGAAGCACTCGCACAACTACATCCACCACACGTTCACCAACATTCGCGGTCTCGACAAAGACCTCGGCTACGAGATCATGCGGATCGACCCGCACCAGAAGTGGCACCCCGTCTACCTCGCGCAGCCCGTCTACAACGCGCTGCTCACCGTGCTGTTCGAGTGGGGTGTCGCGCTGCACGACCTCGACCTCGAGGCGCTGTGGGCCGGAGAGAAGTCGGCCGGGCAGGTGCTCGAGGAACTGAAGGGCATCGCCGGTAAGGCCCGCGCCCAGTTCGTCAAGGACTACGTCGGCTGGCCGCTGGTGAGCGCCGCGCTGTTCGGTCTCGCGCAGGTCGCGCTGCAGGGCCGGTTGCCCCAGCCGAAGACCTCACGTCTGGGCCGGCGACTGCGCTCGACGAGCACGGGGCCGATCGGTAAGGACCGGTCCGGAAAGTTCC
>NZ_AJVB01000126.1:0-9154 GCF_000278445.1 Rhodococcus sp. R1101 | reverse complement strand
CCACCGTGAGGTAGCTCGCGCACACGAACTGGGCGGCGGCGAAGGCGAGTCCGACGGCGAGCGCGACCGGCCACGTCTCCCGGACGCCGCGCCATCCGCCGATCACCGCGACCAGCACGAGCGGGACGAAGACCGCGAGCAGGCAGACCTGCCGCGCGACGACCGGACCGATCTCGTCGATGGGGATCTCCGAGACGCGCGACATCGTCAGGATCGGGGTGCCCATGACGCCGAGCGGTGTGACGACCGAGTTGGCGAGCAGGGCCGCAGCGGCCGCGCGCACCGGCGGCAGTCCGGCACCGATGAGCACGACGGTCGCGACGACGATGGGCGTGCCGAAGCCGGCGACCGCCTCGAGCAGCGCGCCGAACAGGAAGGCGATGACGATCGTGAGGATGCGCGGATCCGGGGAGATCCGCCCGAATGCGCGGGTGAGGACGTCGAAGTGCCCGGATTCGACGGTGAGCCGGTACACCCAGACGGCGTTGACCACCGTCCACATGATCGGGAAGAGCCCGAAGACGGCGCCTTCGATCCCGGCGCTGAGCGCCGACCCGATCGGCATGCCGTAGACGGCGGTGCCCACCACGAGCGCAACCACCACTGCGATTCCCGCTGCGGAATGCGACCGCAATCGGAAGACGGCGAGCAGGACGAGCATGGTGAGCAGCGGGAGCACGGCGACCAGCGCGGACCATGCGAGGGAACCGCCGACCGGTGCGATCGGCTGGATGTATGCGTCTGTCACCCGATCACGACCGGCGGGACTCCACCGCGGTGCGGATCGTGGCGGCCGTGCCGTCGAGCACCGTCCGGTTCGGTGTCTGCCAGTGGGCGCGGATCCCGAAGCCGTCACCGGCTGTGCGCGGCACGAGGTGCAGGTGCACGTGGAAGACCTCTTGGCCGGCGGCCACACCGTCGGCGAGGAACATGTTCACACCCTCGATCGGCAGTTCGGACGCGCGCATCGCCGTGGCGATCCGTTGTCCGGCGGCGAACACCTTCGCTCCGTCCTCCGGATCGAGCTGCGCCAGTCCGGACGCGTGCCGTTTCGGAATCACGAGCAGGTGTCCCGGGGTGAACGGACGGATGTCCATGAACGCGAGCACGTCGGGTTCGTCGAGTACGACACTGGCCGGCGACTGCCCGGCCACGATGGCGCAGAAGATGCAGTCCGTCACCGGGGCGTGGACTCCTCCGCGTGCGCCGGACCCCGGGCCGCTTCGAGGAGACGCAGCAATTCGCCCTCCACCGCGGGGCGGTCGCGCACCGGATCGTCGCTGTGCGCGAGGCACAGCATCGCTTCCTCGACGGCCGCGATGAGCAGGTGGGCGAGTACCGACGTCCGCGTGGACGACATCTCGTATACGTCGGGATCGACGGTGACGAGGGTGCGCTCGATCGACTTCAGGGACGAATGCCGATGCGTCTCCCGCACTTCGGTCCAGCCGAGGACGGCGGGAGCTTCGATCAGCAACAACCGGCGCGTCGCCTGGTCGTAGACCGCGTCGAGCGACGCGAGCACGGCCGAGGTGAAGCCTTCCCAGGCATCCTCGATCGGCTCGACGGGAGCCAGGGACCCTTCTGCTTCCTTCTGGATACGCTCGATGACACCGCGGAACAGATCCCGCTTGTCGGCGAAGTGGTGGTACAGCGCACCGCGCGTCACTCCCGCCACGGAGACGATCTCCTCCGTGGCCGCCGCTGCGTACCCGTCGCGCAGGAACACTTCGAGTGCTGCGTCGAGCAGTGCGGTGCGTGTCCGCGCTGCATCACGCACCCGACCCGTATTTCCCTGTTTCACCGACATTTCGTTCTCCCCTGCTGATACCGCCACCCCCATCGGACACTCCCCCCGGTAGTCGGTCTCTTGTTCTTTCCCGAAGCCGCTTCCTACAGAATCGGTGCCGGCGTGTACTTCGCCGCTTCCGGATACTGCGCGACGAGATCCTGCACCGCCGCGACGACCGCGTCGACCTGTGCCACCGCGGCTCCGGCGAAGACCTCCCGGTCGGCCAGGGCCGCATCGAGTGCGGCGCGGTCGAGCGGGAGCCGGTCGTCGGCGGCGAGACGGTCGAGCAGATCGGGTTCGCGGCCCTGCTCGCGCATCGCGAGCGCAACGGACACGGCGTGTTCCTTGATGGCCTCGTGAGCGGTCTCGCGACCCACCCCCGCCCGCACGGCGGCCATGAGCACCTTGGTGGTCGCCAGGAACGGCAGGTACCGCACGAGTTCCTTCTCGATCACCGCCGGGTAGGCGCCGAACTCGGCGAGGACCGTCAGGAAGGTCTCCATCTGGCCGTCGATCGCGAAGAAGGCGTCGGGAAGGGCGACCCGCCGGACGACGGAGCAGAAGACGTCACCCTCGTTCCACTGCGCACCGGCGAGTTCGGCGGCCATGGAGGCGTATCCGCGCAGGACGACCTGCAGACCGTCGACGCGCTCGCACGAACGGGTGTTCATCTTGTGCGGCATCGCGGACGAACCCACCTGGCCGGGCTGGAATCCTTCGGTGACGAGTTCGTGACCGGCCATGAGCCGGATGGTGTGGGCGAACGACGCGGGGCCGGCACCGACCTGCACGAGCGCGGAGAGCACGTCGTGGTCGAGCGAGCGCGGGTAGACCTGGCCCACGCTGGTGACGACGTTCGCGAAGCCGAGATGCTGCGCGACCTTCTGCTCGAGCTGCGCGAGCTTCGCGGCATCGCCGCCGAGCAGGTCGAGCATGTCCTGGGCGGTGCCCATGGGGCCCTTGATCCCCCGCAGCGGGTACCGGGCGATCAACTCCCGGACACGCTGCAGAGCGATGAGCAGCTCGTCGGCCGCGGAGGCGAAACGCTTGCCGAGGGTGGTGGCCTGCGCCGCGACGTTGTGCGAGCGACCGGCCATGACCAGCGAGGCGTACTCGGTCGCGCGCTCGGCGAGCCGCGCGGCCACGGCGACACCGTGGGAGTGGACGTGTTCGAGCGACCGCAGGATCTGCAGTTGTTCGACGTTCTCCGTGAGGTCGCGGCTGGTCATGCCCTTGTGGACGTGCTCGTGCCCGGCGAGCGCGTTGAACTCCTCGATGCGAGCCTTGACGTCGTGGCGGGTGACGCGCTCCCGCGCCGCGATGGAGTCGAGATCGACCTGCTCGACGACGCGTTCGTAATCGGCGATCGCCTCGGCCGGAACGTCGATCCCAAGTTCGGCCTGCGCCCGCAGCACCGCGAGCCACAGCTGCCTCTCGAGCACGATCTTGTACTCGGGCGACCACAGATCCCTGAGTTCGGGACTGGCGTAGCGAGTGGCGAGGACGTTGGGGATGTGGCTCACAGAAGTGAGTTTACGGTCCGGTCCTGCCCAGGTATTCCCCGACCTCACTCCTCGGCCGGGGGCGCGACGGTCTCCACGACGTCGAGCAGGATGCCGCGCGCGAGCGAGCGCGGGTCGGGATCGAACTCGCCCAGCCCGCCGAGGACCGCGCCGTCCACCACCGCCACGAGCCGGCGCACCTCCCGGGGCCGCACCGATCGGCAGCAGCGTTCGAGCAGGTCGGTGAGCAGGTCGTCGATCTGTTCGCGCATCCGTACCTGCACGTCGTGCAGTTCCGGATAGCGGGCCGTGGCGACGCACCGTTCGTATCGCGAGATCAGGCGTTCGCGGTCGATTCCGCCGTCGTCCTCCCGGGGGCCTATCAGCAGGTCGACGATGAGATCGGCCGTGCCTTCGAGGCTGCGCGGAAGCTGCTGGATATCGCGGACCCGCGCCCGCATCGCATCCAGTTCCCGTTCGCTGTTGTAGTCCACCGCGCACGCGACGAGATCGTCGAGCGATGCGAAATAGTAGGTCGTCGACGCGAGTGGAAGACCCGCGCGGGTGGCGACGGCACGGTGGCGTACGGCGTCGATACCTCCCTCGAGAATGAGGTCGGCTGCTGCTTCGACCAGCGCCTGACGGCGCCGTTCGCCCTTCGGGGTTGCAGCAATCGACACACTCTCATGGTGACAGCTCGGGGGTCTCACCAGGGGAAAACGGAATTCGAGACCAACCGGTACCATTACGCCCGCCCGCGCGTGTCGAGTCTCGGCGGGTGCTTCCCCGCGCACAGGTCATCGAACGATCGGAGCCGTACCGGATGAGACGTCGACGCTTTCTGCAGGCATCCGTTCTCGGGGCTGCGCTGGCCGGTACCGGTGCCGTCGGCTCCGGCCTGTCCGCCATCTCCGGCCTCGGGCTCCCCCGGGCGAATGCACTGCCCGTCGGGCTCGAGGAGTACCGCCGTCTCGTACCGGAACTGTTCGTGCCGCCGCCCACCCCGCCGGAGCACTCCGAGGTCGTCGTGGTGGGTTCCGGTTTCGGGGCGAGCGTCGCCGCCCTGCGCCTCGCCGAGGCCGGGAACCGGGTCACGATGCTCGAGCGCGGTATGCGCTGGCCCCGCGACCCGCACCGGGAGATCTTCACGACCGACCTGCTCGCCGACGGTCGCGGCTACCACCACCGCACCCGGTTCACCGGTCCGACCGGCATCCCGGTGGTGTGCGACGACTTCGCCGGCGTCCTCGACGTGGTCGACTACCCGAACATGTCGGTGTGGCGCGGTGCCGCGGTGGGCGGCGGATCGATCGTCTTCACCGGCGTGATGATCGCCCCCGAACGGCACTTCTTCGAGCACGTCTTCGGCGACCGCCTCTCCTACGACGAGATGACGTCCACCTGGTACCCGAAGGTGCGCTCGATGCTGCGCCTCGATCCGATGCCCGACGACATCTACAACGCCGGGGAGTTCACGCATTCGCGGCGCTGGGACGACGACGCACGCGCCGCCGGCTACAGTCCGCACCGCATCGACGGGATCTGGGACTGGGACGTCGTGCGTGCCGAACTCGCCGGTTCGGTGCGCCGGTCGGCCGTCGCGGGCGAGAGCAATCTCGGCAATTCGAACGGCGCGAAGTTCGATCTCACCCAGAACTACATCCCGGCAGCCGAGGCGACCGGTCGCACGCTGGTGTGCCACGGCCACCGGGTGCTCGCCGTCGGCCAGGACGGCAACGGCCGCTACCGGCTCGACGTGCAGGCCGTCGACCCGACGGGTGCGGTGCTGCGCACCACCACGATCACGTGCGATCGCCTCGTCCTCGGCGCCGGATCGGTCGGCACCACCGAACTGCTCGTCAAGGCCCGGCACACCGGTTCGTTGCCGAACCTCGACGAGCGCGTCGGGCGGGGCTGGGGCACCAACGGCGACGCCGTGCTCGTGCGGTCGTTCGCCCTCACCGACGGTTTCGGCGGCGACCAGGGAGCGCCGTCGGCGTCGCGGATCGTCGACGAGTCGGGCCTGCCCCTGAGCCTCGAGAACTGGTTCGTCGCGGGCACCGCGAAAGACGTCGGGATGCTCGCCTCGCTCGGCATGACCCTCGATCCGACTCGCGCCGACTTCACCTACGACGCGGGCGCCGACCGTGCCGTCCTGAACTGGCCGGCGGGGGGTGAGCGCGAGAGCGTCGACGCACTGCGGGCCGTGCACAACGCGATGGCACAGGCCGGCGGCACGATTCCGGGCGCATCACCGATGGCCGAGGACGTCAATGCGACGTTCACCGCGCACCCGCTCGGTGGTGCGGTGCTCGGCGATGCGACCGACGGTTACGGCCGCGTCCACGGCCATCCCGGTCTCTACGTCGTCGACGGCGCACTGATCCCGGGCAGCACCGGCACCGCCAACCCCTCGCTGACCATCGCCGCGCTGGCCGAACGGAACATCGCGCGGATCATCGCCGACGGGCGGTGACCCGCCCTCGGCGGCCGGGGCCGGTGATCACGAGACGGGCAGCCACCCCGCCAGCCGGTCGAGCGCCGCGGTGACGTCGGCGGTCGATCCCGCGAACGACAGTCGCACGGTGCCGTCGCCGCGCACGGTGTCGAAGTCGACGCCCGGTGCGAGCGCGAGACCGGTGTCGTGGAGCAGTCGCGCGCACCACGCCGTCGAGTTCTCGCCGTCGAGCAGATGCCCGATGTCGGCATAGACGTAGAAGGCACCGTCGGCCGGTGCGAGTTTCGTGATGCCGAGATCCGGCAGTCCTTCGAGCAGCAGTTCCCGGTTCACGGCGTAACGGGAGACGTGCCCGTCGAGTTCGGTGCGGGCCTCGGTTCCGAACGCCTCGATCGCCGCGAACTGGGAGATCGACGGCGGGCACACCGTCATGTTCGACGCGAGTCGCTGCAGCGCCGGCCGCATCCTCTCCGGCGCGAGCATCCAGCCGAGTCGCCAGCCGGTCATCGAGAAGTACTTCGACACCGAGCCGATCACCACGGCTTCGCGGGAGGTCGCCCAGGCGGTGGAGGTCGCGGGTGAGCCGGGAGTATCGAATTCGATGCCGTGGTAGATCTCGTCGGAGACGAGGAGGCTGCCGTGCTCGTCGCACCAGCGTGCGAGCGCCGCGAGCTCGTCCGGTTCGATCATCGTGCCGGTGGGGTTCGCGGGACTGGCGACGACGACACCCGCGGGCGGAGTGTCGAGTTCCTCGAGCATCGCGACGGTCGGCTGGTAGCGGGTCTGCGGGCCGCAGTCGAGTTCGACGACGCGGCAGCCGAGCGCGGCGAGGGTGTTGCGGTAGGCCGGGTAACCGGGCCGGGCGACGACGACGGTGTCGCCGACGTCGAAAGCCGCGAGGAACAGCAGGGTGAAGGCACCGGAGGAGCCGGTGGTGACGACGACGTCGTCCGGATCGACGTCGATGCCGTACTTGTGGCGGTGGTACGCCGCGATCTCCTCGCGCAACGGCAGGATGCCGAAGGTTTCCGTGTAACCCAGCAGTTCCGCGTCGATCGCGAGGTTCGCGGCGCGGAGCACGGGGGCGGGTGCGGGGGTCGACGGTTGTCCGGCGGCGAGACTCAGGACGTCGCCGTGGGAGCGCTGCCGCTCGGCGGCCGCCTTCCACACATCCATGACGTGGAACGTCTCGATAGCAGAGCGTTGGGATTCGGGGCGCACGTCGACGACGGTAGTACGCGCGCGTCGTTCCTCAGAGCCGGACGCGCTGAAGTCGGGCGAGGGCACCCCACGCGATCGGATAGTCCGGACGATCGACGACCTGCGCAGGCGCGGCCTTCGCGCCGGTGGCCGTCTCCTCGGGTTCCGGCGCCGGCTGCGGCACGACCGGCAACAGCAGATGCGAGTCGAACTGTCCGCCCGCATGCACGATGTGGAAGCCCTTGTTGATCGTGCGGTCGTGGCCGACGCGCGGATTCTCGTCGAGGTCGTGGCCGGCGATGACGAGAACGAGGCTGGAACCGGCCTCGAAGAAGGTGCTGTGCGGCATGATCTCGATGTCGACCGGCACGATCTGGTCCGGCAGCAGCGGCCAGTACTTCTTCTGGTCGTGGACGGGCCGGTAGGCGGTGGAGGCTTCCGGGTCCAGTGCCCGGCGGGAGACCCGCATCCAGCCGTGGGCGACGAATCCCTTCTCGTATCCGCCGTGTCCTTCGAACCACACGTCGCGGCCGTATTCGTCGCGTTTGGCCAGGCCGACGAACAGGTCCATGTCGTCGGCATCCTTCGCCTGCACCCACAGACGCAGTGCCGCGTGCCCGGTGATCTCGGTGTCCTCGGCGAAGGTGTGGGTGAAGACGAGTTCGTCGCCCGCGACGGGGAAGGTGCGCCGGAACTGCCGGCTCTCGCACGGCGTGGTGCTCAGAGCGGCGTTCGCGTGGTCGAGGTGGAGTGAGACGTAGCGGGTGCCGGGCACGGGCCACTCGGACTCGAGGCGTTCGGAATAGGTCCGGAGGTCGTGGCGGGTCTCAAGGCGCACGCGCGGGGTGTCGGCGAAGCCGTTGTCCTCGTCCTTGAGGTAGTGGTCGAAGAAACGTCGCTGGTAGTCGAGCGCTTCGTTGCCGTAGAAGGTCTGCCACATCTTCCGCCCGTGGGTGTAGAGCCACTTGTGCTCCGACCCGATGCGGCGGTAGCCCTCGACCGCTCCGCGGGCGCGGGGGCCCTGATCCGACCAGGAGACTCCCACCAGCGCGGGCACGGTGACGTCCTCGAGCCGGGGAGGCGGGGCGACGTGACGGAAGAAGTCGGGGAACCGGCGCAACAGCCACGGGGTGAACCGCCGGAGGGACACGGCGCCGCAGCGCACCCCGGTGTTCATCGCGCTGTACCAGAACTCGCTGTAACGGGTCTCGGGGATGCCACCCTGGGTGAGGATGTCGCGGCAGGGATCGCTCACGCCCTCCCAGGGGGCGATGGCCGCGAGATGGGGCGGGTTCAGTGCCGCGGTGTACCACTGCAGGGTCGCGAGATAGTCGGCGCCGGCGAGACCGACCCGGCCGTTGCTCCACTCCTGGCTGCCGGCCCATTCCACGACGGCCGCGCAGTCGAGCGCGGCCCGGCCGAGCAGCATGCGCGGCCGGCCGCCGCTGGCGTGGTGGCCGCGCATGTCGGCGACGACGAGGACGTAGCCGCGAGGAACCCAGTAGGCGGGATCGGGTGCCTCGAAGGAGGTGCAGTCGCTGAGTTCGAGGTCGCCGATGTGGTTGCCGGATTCGGCGAGCTCGTCGAAGTCGACGGGATACCGGTCGACTCCGGCGTTCTTGCCGTAGGGGGTGACTGCCACCAGTACGGGGCACCGGTCCTGTTCACCGGCACTCGCGGGGCGGTAGACGTCGGCCCGCAGGACGGTGCCGTCCGCAGTGCGGACGGGCACGTCGCGCTCGACGACGACGTCGTCCGGCAGCTCGTTCACGACGACGTTGTGGTGCCGTAGCGGTGTCGGGTCCGGCGTCGGCGTTCGTCCTCGAAAAACCATGCTGTCACCCCTGCTGGCATCAAGATGCACCGAGTGTGCAACATACAACCGGTAGGTGCAAGGTGGAGAACGAGGATGAAAGGCTAGACCGAGATCCGGCCCTCGACGGCCGCCATACCGATGTCGCGGCGGAAGTGACCGCCCGGCAGCTTCACGGTGGCGAGCCGATCATAAGCGGCTTCGCGCGCGGCCGCGAGATCGGCGCCCACGCCGATCACGTTGAGCACGCGCCCACCGGCGGAGACCAGCGCACCGTCGTCGCGACGCCTGGTGCCGGCGTGCAGCACCGTCTCGCCCTCGGCACCGGTGATCACGTCGCCGGTACGCGGGGTGGACGGGTAGTGCTCGGCGGCGAGCACCACGGTCAC
>NZ_AJVB01000125.1:0-9178 GCF_000278445.1 Rhodococcus sp. R1101 | reverse complement strand
CATTAATCGCGTCGCCACCTCGACGGAGGCCGTGACGTGCGACGACGCGAGCTCCGGATTGCCGGTGTGCACCACGACTTCGTCGTGCTGGAAGAACACGAGATCGCCGGCGGTCGGGTCGGGATCGGTGGTCAGTCGCCGGCGCAGCTCGGCGAGCACGCACAGTGCCCACTCGGCTGCGGTGGCCTGCACGACGAAGTTCCGTGTGAAGCGCCCGCGCGCGTGCGCATCGCCGTGTGAGTGGAACCCCTCCGGGGCGGGTGGGCACGCGCGGCCCAGCCACGAATGCGCCACCTCGCCACGCTCGCCCGCGCGCGCCGCACGTTCGACGAAGTCGACGGCGGTCGGGAAACTGCGACGCAGCACCGCGAGCAGGGTGCGCGCGTCGCCGGAGGTGGCCCCGTACAACACGCCGAGCACCGCGACCTTCGCCTTCGCGCGGTCGCCACCGAAGGACGCCGCTGCGACGGGGGCGTACAGATCGTCCGAACCTGCAGCTGCCACCATGCGCCGGTCACCCGACATCGCCGCCAGGATGCGTGGTTCGAGCTGGCCTGCGTCGGCGACGACGAACGACCGTCCGGGATCGGCGACCACGCTCGACCGCAACGCCTTGGGGATCTGCAGAGCACCGCCGCCCCGACTCGCCCACCGGCCCGAGACGACGGCGCCGGGAACGTACACGGGGCGGAACCGGTCGTCGCGTACCCAGGTGTCGAGCCAGTGCCAGCCGTTCGTGCTGTACAACTTCGACAGCTCGCGGTGCCGCAGCAACAGCGGCACCACAGGATGGTCGATCCGCTGCAACACGTGCTTGCGGGTCGACTCGACCGTGATGCCCTCGCGACGGAACGCCTCGAGCACCTCGCTGTGCGAGGCGGGATTCACGGCACGACCGAAGACGGCGCTGATCTCCTCGACGACTTCGGCGATGCGGCTCGGCAGGTCGTAACCGGTCGGGCGTGGCCCGAGAGTGTCCTCGAGCAGACGACGATGTGCCCGCGCCGAGAACGGCAGCCCGTCGAAACTCATCTCGGCCGCTGCGAGCGTGCCGGCCGATTCGGCGGCGGTGAGCAGTTCCAGGCGGGCATTGCCGGAGATGCGCCGACGCTGATCGGCGATCTGTTCGACGACTGCTTCGACGTCGATCGTGGGTGCGGCATCGAAGAGGCCGGGGCGCTCGTCGATCGGCTCCTCCGAGGCAGGTGGGGGCAGACCTTCCCGTACGGCGAGGATGACGCCGGTGGTGGCGAGGTCGTGGCATCGCTGCACCCGGACTCCGGCGCGAAGAAGCTCGGGATAGACGGTTGCCGTCGAGGTCCACACCCAGCGCGGTCGAGATTCGGCTTCGATCGTTGCGACCGCTGCTGCGAACTCGGGATACTCACGTATCGGTCCGAGTGGCGCACCCGATGCGTCGACCTCGACGATGCTTGCACCGCGACGGCCCCGGCCGTCCGCAGGATGAGGAACAACGACCGTGCGCATCCATACAGTGTGCTCCATCACGGCGACAGCTTTCGGCGCGCCGTACCCCACGATTCACCCTCGAATTCACCCGTACCGAGGGCGATCCCCGAGAGAACCGGCACTACCGTGATAGTGGAGGGGCTCCGCCGCTACCCCCGACGCGCGGCGGGGTCCCCCATTTCGTCGACGGGCCCGTCGTTGTCGTCCGAACGCTCGCTGCCGCCGGAAGATTCGTCCGTGTCGTCGCGATCGCCCTTCCCACGTTCATCGACGGTGTCGTCCGAATGGACCGGATCGCCCACGATCGCCGAATCCTGATCGCGCTGTCGGGACGGCCGCCAGGGCAGTCGCACCGGTGCGTCCGGTGCCCGATGGAATCCGACGCGGTCGTAGATCCACGTCACGGCGGCGCCGACGACGAGTCCGAATACGAGTCCGACGATCGTCATGGTCGCACCGTGGCCGAGCCCGGCGTCGGCGCGTCCGTCGAAGTAGAGGATGGCGCGTACCGCGAGATAGATCTGGTGCATCGGCTCGAAGGTCGACAGCCACTCGAACAATCGCGGCGTGGCCTCGATCGGGATGGTGCCGCCGGACGAAGGCAGTCCGAGCACGATGAAGACGATCAGGTTCACCAGCAGGCCCGCCGCGCCGAAGATCGACATCACGGCGAGCGAGGTGATGCCCACCGCCGAGATCGCGAGTGCCCCGTACTCCCACAACAGCAATGCACGTGGCGCCGGCATACCGAGTCCGGTGGCGATCCACACGTACAACGCCGAGACGATCAACGACATGATCACCGTGATGCCCCACTTCAGTGCCAGCACCTGCAGGCGCGACATCCGGGTGGTCTCCCGTGCGATGTAGAGGGGGCCGTATTCGGTGGGTACGAAGCCGAGCTTGGTGTCGACGACCGCGTTGATGATCGTGGCACCGGTGAAGCCGGCCAGGATCAGCAGCAATGTGTAGAAGAAGGCGGACAGACCCGCGCCCGTCCCACCCGGCAGCGGTTTGTGCTCGACGGTGAGCGCATCGATCGGTTGGGCCAGCGTCAGGCTACCGGCTCCGGAGAGCTGCAGGTCGGGGGCGGTGTCGGCGAGGGTGGCGGTGACGGTCTCGGTCAGCTGTTCACCCACAGAGTCGTTCACCTGGGTCAGTGCGCGGTCGCCGATCGTGGTGACGATGCCCGTCGCGAACGCCCCCGTGCGGGGGTTCGTGTACAGGGTGATGATCGGTTTCTCGATGTCGCCGGGGACCACCGAGGCCTGCGCGAGGATCGAGATGCGTTTGGTGAAGTCGCTCGGGATGACGATCGCCCCGTACAGGCTGCCGTCGTCGAGCCCGCGGTCGGCGGCCGAGATGCCCATCTGTTGCAGGTCGATCTCCTCGGGATCGATGCCGTCGAGGATGCCCTCGGTGATCTGGTCGCCGAAGTTCTGTCGTTCATCCGATCCGGGCAGCACGTCGCCGACGTCCTGGTTGACGATGGCCATCGGGAACTGCCTCAGGTTCTCGCTGGGATCGAGGAGGGCGCCGAGGTAGAAGTACGCCAAGGCACTCATCACCGCCGCGACGACAGCGAAGGGCGCGAGCCAGAAGCGCGCGCTGCGCAGAGTGCTGTGATGCGGGTCGATGGACGACTGGGTTGGACTCACCTGTCAATTGTGCACACAGGTGTGTGCTGTCGAGGTCCCGAGTGCTCGAGTACACGTGGAACCGGGCTGCGTGATCTGGCACTCCGAAGGTCGTCACCCGTCATCGGTCACCGGAGCAGGTCGCCGAGGGTCGACGCCGCAGAGAGTACGGCCGACGCGAGGCGAGTTTCGTCGGTGGCGTCGAAGACCGAGACGCCTATCGCCGCCTGAGTACCTCCGGGACGGCCCGGCACCGCGGCCGAGATTCCGATGGTGGTGGATACGACCTCGCCGGCGGAGACCGCATAGCCCGTCTGCCGCGCCCGGGTCACTTCCGGCCGCTCGTCGGGACGCGGTGGCATGGATCCGAGGATTGCCAGACCGGCGGAGCCGCGGTCCAGCGGATGGACCTGGCCCGGACGGAAGGCGATGTGGACATCGGAGCGCCGGGGCTCGATCACCATCATCGCCCGCACCGTGGCGTCGGACTCGCGGACGACGAGGTGGGCCGTGGCCTCGACGCTGTCGGCGAGTTCCTCGAGGATCGGCCGCGCGAGGGTCCGCAGGTCCTGTTCGACCGATTCGGCGAGTGTCACCAGGCCGGTGCCCAGTGAGATGCGCTTGTGGTCGTCGCGTCGGCACAGTCGGTGTGCCTCGAGAGTCCGGACGAGTCGATGGGCGACCGTGCGGTGGACGTCGAGGCTCTCGGCGATCTCGCTGACGGACAGGCCGTGTGGGTTCCGCGCAAGCAGTTCCAGGATTTCGAGACCGTTGTGGAGCGTCTTGGACATGCCTGCGTCCGGCTCGATCCGTGGTAGGTCCAGATCCCCTGTTTGCGCAGGTACATCCCGCATTTGTGTCATGACCCCCATTACCTCCCTTGACGTCTGTGAACTGTAACACCTAGCGATTTCCGTTAATCGCACACTACGTGCGATTATCGCACACAATCACGGATGGTTTTCGTACGACATGACACGAACCGACTACGTGGACGCGGCGGTTCTCGCTCATATCCACCAGCTCTACGGGCGACAGAGCCACCTCATCGACGAGGGCTCTGCGCGTGAGTGGGCCGAAACGTTCACCGCCGACGGCGAGTTCTGCTCGCCCAGCTACCCGGCCCCCGTGGCAGGTACCGACGATCTCGTGGCCTTCGCCGAGCGCTTCCATATCGGCGCGCAGGCAGCAGGTGAAGTGCACCGGCACGTCGTCACCGACCTCGCGGCCTACCGCGTCGACGACGACACCCTCCGTGTACGGGCCTATCTGCAGATCGTGGCCACCGTTCGTGGGGGCGAATCCCGACTCGTCCGGTTCACCACCATCGACGACCACGTCGTGCGCACCGGCGGCGAATGGCGCATAGCCCGCCGCGTCGTCTCTCGCGACGACAGCTGATCGTCACACCTCTTTCCACTTCGCTTCATATTCTCGGAGGAATCACCCATGACCGTCGACGCCCAGAACCCGGGCCGTACCGTCACCACCCCGATCGTCGCCCTCTACCCGGAGATGGCAGGCAAAGTTGCCGTCGTCACCGGCGCGGCACGCGGTATGGGTGCCCAGTTCGCGCGCGGTCTGGCCACGCGCGGCGTGCACGTGGTGGGCGGCGACATCAACGATGTGCAGATGAAGGAGGCCGCAGAGCAGATCGATACCGATCTCGCCGCGGAAGCCCTCGTCGAGACGCCCGGCACGGTGATCGGCGCACGTGTCGACGTGACCGATCCGGCCGACCACGAGGCGCTCGCGCAGGTCGCACTCCAGGAGTTCGGCCGCATCGACTTCTGGATCAACAACGCCGGCGTCTTCCCGTTCGCCCTCGCCGAGGAGATCTCGAAGGAGCAGATCGCGGCGACTCTGGACGTCAATGTCGAAGGCGTTCTCTTCGGTTCGCAGGCCGCGGCGCGGCACATGGAGCCCGGTAGCGCGATCGTGAACATGTCGTCGGTCTCGGCGCTGCGCGTGCGCAAGGGCCGCGGTGCCTACTGCGCCTCCAAGGCCGCCGTCGCCCATCTGACCGAATCGTTGGCAGTCGAATTCGGCGACAAGGGAATCCGCGTCAATTCGATCGCGCCGGGATATATCGATACCGAGATGACCCGGTGGGTCCAGGAGGACCCGGCCGCACTGAAGCACGCGCTCGACGTCGTCCCGCTGCACCGGCTCGGTGCCCCCGAAGAGGTCTTCGGACCGTTGCTGTTCCTGCTCTCCGACAGTGCCCGCTACGTCACCGGACACTCGATTGCCGTCGACGGCGGATCACGTCATGTCTGACCGTGTCGTCGAATCGGTGTCGTACCCCTCGGTCGTACTCGTCACGGGTGCGGCCGGGGGGATGGGCGCCAACCACGCACGGGTGCTCGCTGCACGCGGAACGCATGTGTGCCTTGCGGATATCCACGACCCGTCCGGGGTCGTCGAACAGATCCAGGCTGAAGGCGGTTCCGCGACGGCACACACACTCGACGTGGCCGACGCCGAGGAATGGGGGCGGGTCGTCGACGAGATCCGCACCCGGCACGGTGAACTCGGTGGACTCGTCAACAACGCCGGGATCTCCCGGCGCCTCGAATTCATGGACACCCCGGACGACATCTGGGAGAAGACCATGCGGATCAACCTCTTCGGCCCCTTCTACGGGATGAAAGCGGTGGCTCCGCTCATGCGTGAGAGCGGTGGCGGGTCGATCGTCAACATCTCGTCGATCTCGGGACAGATCGGCTACTTCTCTCCGGCCTACTCGTCGAGCAAGTGGGGACTGCGGGGTCTGTCCAAATCGGCGGCAGGGAATTTCGCGCGCTGGGGTATCCGCGTCAATTCGGTCCATCCCGGCCTCGTGGGCACGGCCCTGCTCGGCGGCGCCGACGCATTCGTCGGTGCTGCGTTGAACAGCGTGCCGGCCGGCCGAACGGCCACCGTCGACGAGATTACCGACGCTGTGCTCTTCCTGCTGTCGGACCGCTCGAGCTACATGACGGGCAGCGAAGTGACGGTCGACGGCGGTATGACGTCCAACGGCCTCTATCACCGCATCATCGCGGAGACAGGAGATCAACTCTCATGAACGACGACATCATCGACGTCGTGGTGATCGGTGGTGGCGGTGCCGGTCTCGCGGCCGCAGTGTCTGCCGCCGAATCCGGGGCGAGCGTGCTGCTGTTCGAATCCGAGACCGAACTGGGCGGGTCGACCCAGCTGTCCGCGGGATTGTTCACCGCGGCAGGGACGAGTGTGCAGCGCGGTCTCGGCATCGAGGACTCCGCCGAGAAGTTCTTCCAGCACTACATGGATCTGAACCATTGGGTCCTCACACCCGGCCTGGTCCGTGCGTTCTGCGAGAACGCGGGCCCGACGCTCGAATGGCTGATCGGTCTCGGCGTGGAGATTCCCGCCCGCGAATCGTCGAACGCGCACATGCCCGGTCTGTGCCAGGCCGGTGTCGAAGACGTCTGGCGCGGGCACGTGCCGAAGGATCAGGGCTACGGACTCGTGCAGACACTCGACCGTGCGCGTCGCACGCACGGTGTGGAAGCCGTGCTCGGTACCCGGGTCCAGAAGCTGCTCGTCGAGGGCGGACGTGTGGTCGGTGTCGTCGCGGACGACATCGAGGTCCGTGCGCATGCCGTCGTGGTCGCGTCCGGTGGTTTCGCGCAGAACCGCGACCTGCTGGAGCAGTACTATCCGTATCCGTTCCGAGCAGGGGAGTCGCTGTTCGTCGTGGCCGCGCCGGGTAGCCGCGGTGACCACTTCCGCTTCGGCGAGCAGGTCGATTCGTCGATCGCCGGCACGGACTGGGGACTGACCATGCCCACCGCATACTTCCAGCGTTACCACCACTGGCAGGCCGGCTTCCCGCCCAAGTCGCGGGTGTACGTGAACAAGTCCGGCCGACGGTTCATGGACGAGGACGCGTCGTACGCGGTCTCCGGCGGTCTCATGGATCGTCAGGACGGACCGGTATGGGTGATCTTCGACGAGAAGGCCCGTACCGGGCTGCCGTCGGGCTACACCGACTGGGACGCCGACCGGATCGCAGAGGAAGCCGACGCCGGTCGTACCCTGCGTGCCGACAGCCTTCCCGAACTCGCCGACCTCATCGGCGTACCGGTCGATGCGTTGGTCACCACGATCGATCGTTGGAACACCCAGCTGCCCAACGGGAACGATCCCGACTTCCTGCGGCATCGCACCCTCGCCAACAAGGGATCGACCTCGAACCCCGACCCCATCACGGAGGGACCGTTCTACGCGGCACGTATGCTGCCCGCCGAACTGGTCTGCACCCACGCCGGACTCGAGATCAACCCGAACGCGGAAGTTCTCGACACCCTCGGGAACGTCGTACCCGGCCTGTACGCGGCCGGAGAAGCGGGCGCCGGCATCCTCGGCCTCCGCTATGTGGGCGGCGGCAACGCCGTCGCCAACGCAGTGACCATGGGTCGCATCGCCGGCCTCAACGCGGCCCGCTGGGCTGCATCCGGCGCCGCTCCACGCGCCGCACTCGGCGTTGCCGGCGTGTAACGCCACCTCCCCCTCACATTCGAAAAGGACACGAACATGCTCGGATCGGACGCGGCATCCCCCGCAGTGAGTCCACCCCAGGCCGGCACTCCGCAGCCGAAGCAGTCGACGACGAAGGTCATTCGTGCTGCCGTCGTGGGCACCATCGTGGAGTACTACGACTTCGGTATCTACGGCTACATGGCGACGATGGTCGCCACCCTGTTCTTCGTCTCGGAAGACGAGACGGCTGCTCTGCTGGGAACATTCGCGGCCTTTGCCGTGGCGTTCTTCCTCCGGGTGCCCGGTGGCATCTTCTTCGGGCACATCGGTGACAAGTACGGCCGGAAGAATGCGCTGTCGTGGACGATCCTGCTCATGGTCGTGGCGACCGCGGCCATGGGACTGATGCCCACCTACGCCACTCTGGGCGTGTGGGCGACGGTTCTGCTCGTGCTCGCCCGCTGCCTGCAGGGCTTCGCGGCCGGCGGTGAACTCGGCGGCGCAAACGCATTCGTCTCCGAATCCGCACCGGCACGCTGGCGCGCGACGCAGACGTCCCTGGTCAACTCGGGTACCTACCTGGGGTCGTTGGTGGCGTCTCTCGTGGCGCTCGGCATCACGTCCACCTTCTCGGAGGAGCAGATCCTCGAATGGGCATGGCGCATCCCGTTCCTGCTCAGCGTGGTCATCGGTGTCGTCGGCATCTGGATCCGTAACCATCTCGAGGACACCCCACAGTTCGAGGAACTCGAGGAAAAGGGTGAGACGAAGAAGCTGCCCATCGCGGAGCTGCTGAAGACGTCGGGCGGAAGCGTCGTCAAGATCATCCTGCTCGGTGCGCTCATCATCGGTGGCTACTACATCGCCTCCGTGTATGCCGCGACCTACCTCCAGACCACGGGTGGGCTGTCGTCCTCCGTCGCGTTCCTGTCGACCTGCCTCGCTCTCGTACTCGGTGTGATCACGCTGCCCATCGCCGGTTATCTCGCCGACAAGTACGGGCGCAAGCCGGTGCTGTTCGCCGGTAGTGCCGCATCCGCGATCGTCGGTGTTCCGATGTTCATGCTGATGTCCGGCGGCACCGTCTGGCAGGCCGTCGTCGGCCAGTCCGTGCTGTTCATCTGCGTGTCGGTGGTCAACGGTGCCTCCTTCGTCACCTATGTCGAGATGCTCAAGGCGTCCGTGCGATACAGCGGTATCGCTCTCGGGAACAACGTGACGAACATGTGCCTCGGTGGCACCGCACCGTTCATCGCGACGTGGCTGATCGACGTCACCGGGAACTCGCTGGCACCGGCGGGGTACTTCGTGTTCTGTGCGCTGCTCACCCTCGGTGCGGTCTTCTTCATCGAGGAGACGAAGGGCATCGAACTCCGCACCGACTAGTCCTGTGGTGCAGCCGGAATTGTCGGAACCCGTCGGGGGCCGACAATTCCGGCATTCCCATATCCGGACCGCGTGGTCCGTGTTTCGATGTCCGGGAGGCACGGGTCCTCGAGACACGGGGTGGAGGGGAACGATGGCGAACGGATTTCGACGGGTACTGCGAGCCGGATCGGTCG
>NZ_AJVB01000124.1:0-9186 GCF_000278445.1 Rhodococcus sp. R1101 | reverse complement strand
ACTCTCGGCCTCCGAGCGCGCGGTGAGGTGGGCTGCCGCCACCGCGGCCGGCCGGAAGATCCCACTGCACCTCGTCCACGCGGTGGACTTCGCGCCGTCGGGCTGGACGAAACTTCCCTTCTTCCGCCCCTCGCAGGTCTTCGAGTGGAGCGAGGCCGAGGCCCAGGCACTCCTGAAGGAGGCTGCAGAGACCGCCGAGGCGGTGGCGCCGGACCTCGAGATCACCGCCGAGCTCGCCCTCACCGGAAGCGCCAAGTGGCTCGTCGAACTGTCCCGCACGTCGCGCATGATCGTCCTCGGGGCCACCGGCGGCACCAAGCTGGGGGAGGCGTTCCTCGGTTCCACCCCGGTCTCCGTCGCCGGTCATGCCGAATGCCCGGTCGTCGTGGTGCGGGGACCGGAAGGGCCCGTCCCCGACGAGCGACCCGTCGTCGTCGGCGTGGACGGCAGCCCCGCGAGCCGCCGGGCGGTCGATCTGGCGTTCGAGGAGGCATCCTGGCGCAGGGTCGACCTCGTCGCCGTCCACGTCTGGAGCGACCTGAAGGTCGGGGAGATCGACGAGTCGCCCCTCGACTTCGATCCCCGCGCGTTCGAGGAGTACGAGCACTCCCTGCTGTCCGAGTGTCTCGCGGGCTACGGCGAGCGCTATCCGGACGTGACGGTCCACCGGAAGGTCTACGTCGACGGCCCCCGCGCCCATCTGCAGTCCTGGAGCGAGAAAGCCCAGCTCGTCGTGGTAGGGACCCGCGGCAGGGGCGGCTTCAAGGGGATGGTGCTCGGTTCTACCGGAAACGCGCTCATGCGCGAGGCGCGCTGCCCGGTGATGGTGGTGCGACCGGTCACCTCCTGACGGCGGTAGTGTGCGGGGCACGTGGACGATCGCGCCCCCGAACGGGGGTGTGCAGCAGGGACGAAGGTGGCGCATGCGCATCGGGATGGGACTGAACTACAGCGGAGGTTTCGCGGAGACCGCGGCGGAGGTGGCCGACCTGGAGAAGGCCGGCCTCGACATCGTGTTCGTACCCGAGGCCTATTCGTTCGATGCGGTGAGCCAGCTCGGCTATCTGGCGGCGAAGACCTCCCGGGTCGAACTCGCCTCCGGCATCCTCCAGTTGTTCACCCGGACACCCACGCTCACCGCCATGACGGCGGCCGGTCTGGACTTCGTCTCCGACGGCCGATTCGTGCTCGGTATCGGCGCGTCGGGCCCTCAGGTCATCGAAGGTTTCCACGGCGTTCCCTACAACGCGCCGCTGGGACGCACCCGTGAGATCGTCGACATCTGCCGGCAGGTGTGGCGCCGCGAGAAGGTGGACCACCAGGGCAAGTACTACCAGATCCCGCTGCCCGAAGACCGCGGCACCGGACTCGGCAAGCCGCTGAAGATCATCAACAAGCCTGTGCGCGAACGTATCCCGATCATCATCGCGTCGCTCGGCCCGAAGAACGTCGAGATGACCGCCGAGATCGCCGAGGGTTGGCAGCCGCTGTTCTACTACCCGGAGAAGGCCGCCGACGTGTGGGGCGAATCGATCGCGAAGGGCAAGGCCAAGCGCGATCCCGCACTCGGCGACCTGCAGATCTACGCGCAGACCCCGCTCGCCATCGGCGACGACGTCGACCACATGCTCGACTGGGTCCGGCCCATGGTCGCGCTGTACGTCGGCGGCATGGGCGCCAAGGGCAAGAACTTCTACAACGACCTCGCCATCCGGTACGGCTACGCGAAGGAAGCCGAGACCATCCAGGAGCTGTACCTGGCCGGCAAGAAGGACGAGGCGGCCGCAGCGGTGCCCCTCGAACTGCTCCGCTCGATCTCCCTGATCGGCCCGGAGGGCTTCGTGCGCGAACGCATCGCGGCCTTCGCGGAAGCCGGGGTCACCACCCTCAACGTCACCCCGTTCGCGGCCGACACCGCCGGGCGTGTGCGACTGATCGAGCAGCTGCGGCAGATCTGCGGCTGACCCATTGAGAAAGGTTCCGCGTGCGATGACCGAGAACAAGCCGATCGTCGTGGCCGTCGACGGATCCGACGCGTCCACCACCGCGGTGAGCTGGGCGGCACGGGCGGCGGCGATCCGTGGCCTGCCGTTGCGCATCGTCACCGTCGTGCACATCCCCGCCTTCTACTACTCCGAGCCCTACCTCGCGCAGAGCTTCCACGAGGAGATGAAGGCAACCGCCCGCGACCGCCTCGACAGCGCGGCCGCGCTCGCCCGGCAGATCATCGACGAGAACCGCCACGGGAACGTCGAGGTCACCACCGCGCAGCTCGAAGGCAAGGTCGTTCCCACGCTCATCGCCGAGGCCGACCACGCGGATCGGCTCGTCGTCGGCTCACGCGGCCTCGGTGAGGTGAAGGGTCTGCTCGCCGGGTCGGTCTCCACGGCGGTCGTCTCGCACGCGAAGGCGCCCGTCGTGGTGGTGCGGGGTCGTACGCTCGACGGCGCTCCGCCGGCGGAAGGGCCCGTCGTGGTCGGTGTCGACGGATCGGTCTCGTGCCGCGACGCGGTGGAGGTCGCGTTCGAGGAGGCATCCGCGCGCGGTGCGACGCTCGTTGCGGTGAACGTGTGGAGCGACGTGAGTGTGCAACCGTCGCTCGGGGCCGTCCCCGACGACCCGCACTGGAGCCGGATCCAGACCGGTGAGGAGGTCGTGCTCGCCGAGCGTCTCGCCGGTTATCAGGAGCGGTATCCGGACGTCGCCGTCGAGCGTGTCGTCGCGCGCGACCGGCCGGTGCGGGTGCTCAGCGAATATGCCGAAGCGGCACAGCTTCTCGTGGTCGGAACCCGCGGCCGCGGCGGATTCAAGGGACTGCTGCTGGGGTCCACCAGCAACGCGCTGATCCAGACCGCCGACTGCCCGGTCCTCGTCGTACGTTCGACCGAGACCGAGGACTGATCCGGGTGGGGCGTCGGCCGAAGTCGTCGACGCCCCCGACCGAGGCGTCAGCCGAAGTCGTCGACGCCACCTTCGCGCAGTTCCCGCCATGCGTCGGCCGGGTGTACGCCGCGGCTGACCGCCCCGTTCTCGATGAGCACTCCGAGCATCTGCGAGAGCAGGAACGCGACGTCCTCGAGGCGTCCGCTCTCGTAGCGGGCGGTCAGCCAGCCCGAGACATTGCCGACCTTGGCGGCCTGCGCCATGTCCAGGGCTGTGCGGAACAACTCGCGGGTCGGATCGTCGATCGGCTGCTCGGTCGGTGCACTCATCGTCGCTTCACTCTCCCGTTTCTTCAGAAACCCACACGCAGGACGACCAGCGGAACGACCGTCAGGTCGAGCATCTCGGCCAGGCGCGACCCGGCGTCCTCCACCCGCAGGGGATGCGTCAGTACCGATGCCGACAATCGCGCGTCGATCGCCGCCAGCCAGCACCGTTCGACGGCCGCGCCCACCCGGATCAGATCGGCCGGTGAGGTCGACGGTGCGGAGAACAGCAGCACCGACTCGCGCGCGATCGCCGATGCCAGCGCATCGACGTCCGGGATCCCCGTCGTGACCAGGGCGTCGCCCGCTGCGCCCTTCCCGTCGAGGGTCGCACTCCACGTGGTGACCACCTCGGAGTTGCCGCGCGGCTGCCAATGGGAGGTCCACGAGAACATCTCGCGCTGATAGTGCGGATGACGGCGGCAGGCCTCCGCCGCATACGCGAGCACCTGGGCCAGGGCGACGGCCTCGTCGTCCGCGAGCAGGCGCACGTCCACATCTGCGATCTCGCCGGCCACGGCGATCATGTCGGCGAGCGTCTCCGTCGGCACCGAGATGTCGGTGAACGATGTGCGGTGGCTGCGCCGGTGCGAGATCGCCGCATACAACCGCAGGTCGCGACCGGCCGGGGTGCCCGGTCCGAGCGTCTCGATGCGCGCGACGAGCTCCGGACGCTGCGGATCGGGCAGCACAGTGGTGCGCGATCTGTTTCCGAGGACCCGGATCGCGAGTTCGAGGTTGGTGAGGGCCGCGCCGCACGAGATCAACCGGTCGACACGCAGCGGGTCCGGGCCCGGCTCGGCGAATTCGAGGCGTTCCTCGAGTTCGGCGCTGTGATCGGGCAGGCGCAGATTCCATGGTTGCGTGTCGTGCACGGAGGGTGCTTCCACCACCGCACGTGCGATGATCTCGGTGTCACCGAGCGACCAGGTTCCGGCATCGACTGTCACGACATCCTCCTCGTCGGCTCGTTCGTCCCACATGTTCGCCTCTACGTTCAGCGTCTCCCGAGCAGCGTCCGCGGGGGAGGGGGAGAAGGTCCTGATATGGATGTCGAACGGCCCCGCGGACGTGGGTATCGCGGTACAGCTGGGACAATGACCGGAAAGCCTGCCAACGAAAGGTGCCCGAGATGACCCGCGTGTTCCTCGTCGACGATCACGAAATCGTGCGGCGCGGCCTGGTGGATCTGCTGAGCAGCGTGCCGGACTTCACCGTCGTCGGTGAGGCCGCCTCGGTGGGTGAGGCCCTGGCTCGCGTACCCGACAGCGGCGCCGACGTCGTGGTGCTCGACGTGCGGCTTCCCGACGGCAACGGTGTCGAACTGTGCCGCGAGCTGCGTACCCGCATGCCGGATCTGCGCGCTCTGATGCTCACCTCGTACGCCGACGACGAGGCACTCTTCGACGCGATCATGGCAGGCGCCTCCGGGTTCGTGCTCAAGCAGATCCTGGGAACCGACCTCGTCTCGGCGATCCGCACCGTCGGAGAAGGCGGCTCGCTGCTGGACAGCCGTGCCACCGCCGCGCTCATGGACCGGATCCGGGCGTCGCGGACGGCCGATCCGCTCGCCGAACTGTCGGAGCAGGAGCGCGCCGTCTTCGAGCTCATCGGTGAGGGCCTGACCAACCGGGAGATCGCCGAGCGGTTGTTCCTCGCGGAGAAGACCGTGAAGAACTACGTCTCGAGGCTCCTGGCGAAGCTCGGCATGCAGCGACGCACCCAGGCGGCGGTGCTCGCCACCGAACTGCGCAACGAGCGCGGCAAGCCGTCGTCCTAGCGCGAGTGATACCGAGCTCGTCCCGTCAGAGCGGGACGGTCCACAGCACCCGCGTGCCGCGCGGATCGGCCGGACCGATCTCGCACGACCCGCCGCACTGCACGGCGCGCCGCTCGAGGTTCGCCAGGCCGCTGCGGCGAGGTGTGTCGGGAAGGCCTGTGCCGTCGTCGAGGATCTCGATCCGGAAGTCGTCCTGAACCGAGACCGACACCGAGATGTTGTCGGACTGCGAGTGGCGCAGCGCGTTGCTCAGCCCTTCGCGGAGGACGGCCTCGGCGTGCGGGTGGATGCGCATCGGGACCAGGGTGTCGATGGGGCCGACGAACTGGACGTTGGGCGCCACCGCGGAGTGGATGCTCAGATCGCCCACGACGTCCAGCAGTCTCCGGCGCAGACTGTTCGATGCCGCTGCGCCGGTGGTGTGCAGATCGAAGATGGTGGTGCGGATCTCGCGCACCGTCCGGTCGA
This sequence comes from Rhodococcus sp. R1101, assembly GCF_000278445.1. Taxonomy (NCBI): domain Bacteria; kingdom Bacillati; phylum Actinomycetota; class Actinomycetes; order Mycobacteriales; family Nocardiaceae; genus Rhodococcus; species Rhodococcus sp. R1101. Next base: position 3,729 of record NZ_AJVB01000124.1, on the reverse strand, counting down.
GCTGCTCGATCGCGTGACGGATGACTTCCACGGCGCGTTCGGTGCCCGCACCTTCCGCGGTCGCGCTCTGGAGGCTCATGCCGGTGGCGAACAGACGTTGGATGACGTTGTCGTGCAGGTCCTGTGCGATGCGGTCGCGGTCGGCGAGCACATCGAGCAGACGCTTCTTGCGCTGCTGTTCGGCGAATTCGAGGGCCACGGCGGCAAGGTTCGCCATGGATTCGAAGCGGGCGACGTCCTCGTCGTCCCACGGTTCGGTGCCGGCCTCACGTGTCGCGATGAGTACGCCCGTGACGGTCGACGTCGCCGACAGAGGCAGCACCACCGCGTGTCCGTCGTCGCCCAGCTCCGTCGGTGGCAGCCCGGGGAGGCTGTCGAGATGCATCACCTGGCGGCTTTTGAGAGCTTGCAGCACAGGTGATCCGGTGATGTCGAAGCGCTTGTCCTTCCCGCACGGGAGCGCGGGTGCTGCGGCCTGCAGGCTGCCGTGGTGGCCGTCGACGAGCACGACATAGACCCCCGCGCACCGGGCGAGTTCGCGGACCTGGCCGGTGAGCATCGACAGCGTCTCGTCCACCGATCCGCCCATCAGCAACCGGGAGTTGATGGACGCCATTGCGGTGAGCCATCTCTCGCGAGCGAGGGAGCCCTCGAACAGGCGGGCGTTCTCGACGGCCACGCCCGCGGACATCGCGAGTACCTTGAGGATCACCTCGTCCTCTTCGGTGAACTCGGGGGCGCCCAGCTTCTCGGTGAGGTAGATACTTCCGAAGACCTTGCCGCGCACCATGATCGGGGTTCCGAGGAAACTCTTCATGGGTGGATGGTTCGGCGGGAAGCCGATCGAGGCGGAGTGCTTCGACAGGTCGCCGAGGCGGACCGGCCGGGGATCGTTGATGAGCAGACCGAGGATGCCCCGGCCTTCGGGCAGGTGACCCATCACCTCGCGCTGCGCCGGATCGATCCCGACGTACACGAACTCCGACAGGCCTCCGTCGGCGGCGCGCACACCGAGTGCTCCGTACCGGGCGTCGAGCAGCGAGGTCGCCGCGGAGACGATGCGCTGGAGCATGGAGTCGAGTTCGAGACCCGATCCCACGACGAGCACCGCCTCGAGCAGACCACGCAGGGTGGTCGGGGCGTCGACGGAGTCGCCGAGCCGGTCGCGGAGCTCGGCGAGCAGCGTGTCGATGGCGACGTCGGTGGGTTCGATCATGACTTCTCTTCCAGCAGGTGCAGCGCAGCAAGGACGGCGGCCTCCGACGGATCCGTCTTCGCGCGGCTCAGGTCGTGTGCGGCCCCGGTGACCTCCACGAGAGTCGTGGCCGCGGGCAGGAGAGCGAGTGCCTCCCGCAGTTCGCCGAAGGTACCGAAGGGATCGCGGTCGCCGTGGACGAACACCGTGGGCATCGCGATCCTCGGCAGGTGCTCGGTGCGCGGCTTCTCCGGTTTCCCCGGGGGATGAAGGGGATAGGACAGCAGGACGAGCGCGTCGGCGATGCCGGGTTCGTCGGCCGCGAGCATCGACGTCTGCCGGCCGCCGTAGGAGACACCGCCCAGCAGCAGGGGTCCGGACACCCGTCCACGCAGCTCAGCGGCCGCGGCGGCGACACCCTCACGGTCCTCCGCCGCCCGGGACGACTGCGGGGGTCCCTTGGGTGTGCGCCGGCGGAACGGCAGGTCGTAGCGCAGGGCGAGGAAGCCGGAGTCGGCGAACCGGGCGCACATCAGTTGCAGGATCCGGGCGTCGCAGTTGCCGCCTGCCCCGTGCGTCAGCGCGACCGCCCCCCGGGGACTCCCGTCGGGACGATGCAGGTGCCCGGCCACGGGGCCGGTGTCCAGCAGTTCGACGCTCACACCGATACGGTAACCGCCGCATCGGCGGCGCTCTCGTACCCCTCCGCGCTCTGCCCCAGGTGGCCTACGCTCCGCGCGGCAGCCGTCCCGCTGCCATGCCGCGAGGCACAGGGCCGATGCCGGAGTGGCGGCCGGGGACGAGCGCGGCGTGCCGCCCACCCGGGCCGGGACCCCGGCGAGCGGCCAGCGCGTCGGCGACCGCCCCGGTGACGAAGCCGTAGACGCTCTTGTGGAGGACGTCGACGGCCAGTTCCGAGCGGGGCCACGTCTGCGGCGGTGCGCCGACGCCGGTCGCGTTCTCGAGGATCTGGTCGTTGGTCAGCCGCACGACGGTGAACTTCATCGATGCGAGTGGGCCCCGCAGCCCCACCTCGGCCATGACCGACCGCACCACACCCAGGGCGATGCCCTGACCGAAGTGCATCGCCCAGTTCAGTGCGGTCGAATTCTGCCCGTCGGACTCGGACGCACCCGTCAACCGGGCGAGGACGCGGCCGGGGACGTGCGAGTTCGGCCGCCCGGTGACGGCCTGCTCGATCTTCTCTCCGACAGTCATGGCCGCGACCCCGGCGGCACCGGCGACCAGGCCTTCCCACAGTGCGTTTCTCAGCATGATCGCTCGGGTACCCCTCGCGGGATCGGAACAATCGGCAATCCCGATACGGCAGGTCCCGGGACGATACGGTGAGGAAGCGATGACCGGCGCGATGCGACCCGGGGGTACGCGCGACGGAATGTCGGTGCGGCACTCCGCGATCAGTGGTGCTCTGCTCGGTGTGGCGCTCATGGCGGCGATCGACGAGATCGTCTTCCACCAGATCCTCGGCTGGCACCACTTCTACGATCGCTCCACGCCCGCGGTGGGTCTCGCCTCCGACGGCCTGCTGCACACTGCCGAGTTGCTCGTTCTCGTAGCGGGATTCGCGTTGCTCGCGGACGTGCGTCGCAGACATGCCCTTGCAGTACGGCACTTCTGGGCGGCCCTGCTCATGGGTGCCGGGGGATTCCAGTTGTTCGACGGACTGGTCGACCACAAGGTGCTCCGCATCCACCAGATCCGGTACGACGTCGACGTGTGGCCCTACGACCTGGCGTGGATCGGAGCGGCTCTCGTGTTCCTGATCGCCGGTGCTGCGCTGTGGTGGTCGGCGCGGCGGAACGTCCGCACCGTCGGGCTCCCGGACGGATAGGAGCCGTCGGTGCACGACCATCCGACGTACACGGGGCCGGGTGTGCTCGCCCTCGTCGTCCTGATCGCCGCAGGGGTGGGGGTCGCGCTGTACACCGGTGCGGCCGTGCGGCTGCGCCGGCGTGGCGACGCGTGGCCGCGGTGGCGTGACGCGAGCGTCGTCGCGGGCGCCGGTGCCGTCGCCGCCGCGGCGGTGCTGCCCTTGCCCGGTGGTCCGTTCACCTCCCACATGACCGGCCATCTGCTGGTCGGCATGGTCGGACCGCTTCTGATCGTGCTGGGCAGGCCGATGACGCTGCTGTTGAGGAACGTCCCGGGAGGACGCACACGCACCGGTCTGCTCACCGTGCTGCATTCACGTCCGGCCGGTCTGCTGACGGTGCCGGTCGTCGCGGCAGTCCTGGACATGGGTGGGTTGTGGGTGCTCTACCGGACACCACTGTTCGCGGCAATGCACGACGACGTGCTCGTCGCGACTGCCGTCCACCTGCACGTCTTCGCTGCGGGGATGCTGTTCACCGTCGCGATCTGCCGCCTCGATCCGCTCCGGCGCAGGTACGGTCTCCCGCACCTCGCGGTGGTGTTGCTCGTGGCCGGCGCCGCCCATTCGGTACTGGCGAAGACGCTGTATGCGCAGTCACCGCCCGGTACTACCTTCGATGTGCCCGATCTGCAGACCGGTG
>NZ_AJVB01000123.1:0-9205 GCF_000278445.1 Rhodococcus sp. R1101 | reverse complement strand
CTTCCGCCCGAGACGCTCGGCACACGTGACGCGGTGGCGCAGGTGTACGGCGTGAACATCGTCGACGCGCAGGCACAGCAGTCGGTCGCGGAGCAGGACGACCTGCTCGGCAAGGATCTGTTCGCCCGCGATCCGAACGAGTGCTGCCGCCTGCGCAAGGTGGTGCCGCTGACGGAGAGCCTGAAGGGCTACCGCGCATGGGTGACCGGCATCCGCCGCGTCGAGGCCCCCACCCGCGCGAACGCTCCGCTCGTCTCGTTCGACGACGCGTTCGGGCTGGTGAAGATCAATCCGATCGCGGCATGGTCCGACGAGGACATGCAGAACTACATCGACGAACACGGGATCCTCGTCAATCCCCTCGTCGACGAGGGCTACCCGTCCATCGGGTGCGCCCCGTGCACCACCAAACCACTTCCCGGAGCCGATCCGCGCAGCGGGCGCTGGGCCGGCCGAGCCAAGACCGAATGCGGGTTGCACGCCTCATGACACTCACCGATACGAATCCCACCGAAGCCCGGACACTGTTGGGCGGCAACCGGTTCGACACCCTCGATGCCCTCGAGTCGGAGGCGATCCACGTCTTCCGCGAGGTCGCGGGCGAGTTCGAACGACCCGTCATCCTGTTCTCCGGAGGCAAGGACTCCACCGTCCTGCTGCACCTGGCGATCAAGGCCTTCTGGCCGGCACCGCTGCCCTTCGCGTTGCTGCACGTCGACACCGGCCACAACCTCCCCGAGGTCCTCGAGTTCCGCGACCACGTGGTCTCGAAGTACAACCTGCGACTGCACGTCGCGAGCGTCGAGGACTATCTCGCCGACGGCCGGCTCACCGAGCGTCCCGACGGCATCCGCAACCCGCTGCAGACCGTGCCGCTGCTCGACGCGATCTCGGAGAACCGGTTCGACGCCGTCTTCGGCGGTGGCCGCCGCGACGAGGAGCGTTCGCGCGCCAAGGAGCGGATCTTCTCGCTGCGCAACGCATTCGGCCAGTGGGACCCGAAGCGTCAGCGTCCCGAACTGTGGAATCTGTACAACGGGAAGCACGCACCCGGTGAGCACGTGCGCGTCTTCCCGCTGAGCAACTTCACCGAACTCGACATCTGGCGGTACATCGCCCGCGAGAACGTCGACCTGGCGAGCATCTACTACGCGCACGAGCGTCCCGTCTACCGCCGCGACGGCATGTGGATGACCCCGGGTGTCTGGGGCGGTCCGGCCGAAGGCGAAGAGCTCAAGACGCGTTCGGTGCGCTACCGCACCGTCGGCGACGGATCGACCACCGGCGCGATCCTGTCCGAGGCCTCCACGAACGAGGAGATCCTCGCCGAGGTCGCGGCATCACGACTGACCGAGCGCGGCGCCACCCGCGGCGACGACCGGGTTTCCGAAGCGGCGATGGAAGACCGCAAGCGAGAGGGCTATTTCTGATCATGAGCGACCTCCACGAGCGGGCCGTGCAGAGCGACACGCAGCTGCTGCGCCTCGCCACCGCCGGTTCGGTCGACGACGGCAAGTCCACCCTGGTGGGCCGGCTGCTGTACGACACCAAGTCCGTGCTCGCCGACCAGATCGACGCCGTCACCCGCGCGTCGGTCGATCGCGGCCTCGACACCCCCGACCTGTCGCTGCTCGTCGACGGCCTGCGCGCCGAGCGTGAGCAGGGCATCACCATCGACGTGGCGTATCGCTACTTCGCCACACCGAAGCGCAGTTTCGTCCTGGCGGACACCCCCGGCCATGTCCAGTACACCCGCAACACCGTCTCGGGTGCGTCCACCGCGCAGCTCGTCGTCCTGCTGGTCGACGCGCGCAAGGGCGTCGTCTCGCAGACCCGCAAGCACGCCGCGGTGCTCGCCCTGCTCGGTGTGCCGAAGCTGGTCCTCGCGGTCAACAAGATCGACCTCGTCGAGGATCCGGCCGCGGTGTTCGCGCAGATCTCCGCGGAGTTCGGCGAGCTGACGAGTTCGCTCGGCTGGGCGACCGAGGACGTGCAGGAGATCCCGGTCTCCGCGCTGCACGGCGACAACGTGGCGGTGCGCAGCGAGAACACGCCCTACTACGACGGTCCGACCCTCATCGAGTATCTCGAGTCGGTCCCCGTCGACGCGGATGTGCACGGCCGGCACGAGACCGGTCTGCGCTTCCCGGTGCAGTACGTGATCCGTCCCCGCACGGCGGAGTTCCCCGACTACCGCGGCTACGCGGGTCAGGTCGCAGCGGGTTCCGTGCGTCCCGGCGACGAGGTCGTCGTGCTGCCGTCCGGTGTCCGCACCACCGTCGAGCGCATCGACAGTGCCGACGGCGCATTCGATGTCGCGCACGCCGGCCGGTCGGTGACGCTGGTGCTCGCCGACGACGTCGACGTCTCCCGCGGCGACATCATCGCCACGCCGGAGGCCGCACCGGAGCCGCTGTCCGAGTTCGAGGCCACCGTGTGCTGGCTCGCCGAGAAGCCGTTGCGCCCCGGCGCCCGGCTGCTGCTCAAGCACGGCACCCGCACCACGCAGGCCATCGTCGGGACGATCGACGAGCGGTTCGACGAGCAGAACCTCTCCTCCGTCCCCAGCCCGGAGAGCATCGAGCTCAACGAGATCGCGCGCATCACGGTGCGTGTCGCAGAGCCGATCGCCGCGGACGACTACCGCGTCAACCGTCGCAGCGGCAGCTTCCTGCTCATCGATCCGGCCGGGGGCAACACCCTCGCCGCCGGACTCGTGGGCGACGGACTCGCCGACATCGAGCTCGGGGACCGCGTCCCGGCATGATGCCGCTCGTCGCCGTCGCGCACGGCAGTCGCGACCCGCGATCGGCGCGGGCCGTGGCTGCTGCGCTCGACACCGTCCGGGCCGAGAATCCCGGTCTGGACGTGCGACTCGCGTTCCTGGACCTGAACACCCCGTCGGTCGGGCAGGTCCTCGACGCGCTCGCCGCGGACGGGCATCGGCAGGTCGCGGTGGTGCCGCTGCTGCTCGGCAGCGCCTTCCACGCGCGGGTCGATCTGCCGGCCCTGTTGCACGAGGCGCAGCAACGTCATCCGCTGCTCGAGGTGCTGTGCTCACCGATCCTCGGCGACGACGACCTCCTCGTCGACGCGGCTCGCGACCTGATCACGGCGACGGGTGTGTCGGTGGACGATCCGTCCGTGGGAGTCGCGGTGTGCGCGGTGGGATCGCGGCGCCCCGAAGCGAACCGGACGACGGAACTGGTCGTGCCCCGCATTCTCGCCGGCACGGCGTGGACGCGGGCCGCGGCGTGCTTCGCCACCACGGCGCCGTCGGTCGAGGCGACCCTCGACACCCTCACCTCTCGCGGCGCCCGCACCATCGTGCTGACACCGTGGATCCTCGCCCCAGGGCTGCTGTGGGATCGCGCCCGCACCGCCGCCGAAAACCTCGGGCACGTGCGGGTCGCGCAGACCCTCACCCGGCACGACGCCGTCGCGCGGGTGATCACCGAGCGGTACACCGAGACCCTGCGCCGGGGACACGAGCTGCGCGTGGCCTGAGTCGCCACCGACTCTCCGTCCGAGTTCACCCGCGATTCGCATTCCTCCGCTACAACGTAACCACAGGGCGTCACTCGATATCCGTGATCCGGGAGGACCGCGCGTGCAGAACGAACTCCGTCGCTACATCGATCGGCTCCGCACGGAGGGCTACTCGGTGCGCGACGACCACGGCGAGGACCCCGACCTGATCGACATCGAGGGCAAGGCCGTCGACACCTGGCGGGAGAACTATCCGTACGACACTCGGATGGATCGCGCCACCTACGAGGTCGAGAAGTATCTCCTGCAGATCGAACTGCTGAAGTTCCAGTCGTGGGCCAAGGACAACGGATCCAAGCACATCATCGTGTTCGAGGGCCGCGACGCCGCCGGCAAGGGCGGCACGATCAAACGGTTCCAGGAGTACATCAACGTCCGGCACGCCCGCACCGTCGCGCTCAACAAGCCGTCCGACCGCGAGCACGGTCAGTGGTACCTGCAGCGCTACATTCAGCACTTCCCCACCGCCGGTGAACTCGTACTGTTCGACCGGTCCTGGTACAACCGCGCCGGGGTCGAACGCGTCATGGGCTTCTGCAGCGACGACGAATACGAGCGCTTCATGGAACAGGTCCCGATGTTCGAACAGCTCGTCGTGGACGCCGGCATCACTCTGACGAAGTTCTGGTTCTCCGTCACCCGGAGGGAACAGCGCACCCGCTTCGCGATCCGCCAGCTCGATCCGGTCCGGCGATGGAAGCTGTCGGAGATGGACCTCGAGTCGCTCGACAAATGGGACCAGTACACCGACGCGAAGGAAGAGATGTTCCGGCGCACCGACACCGACTGGGCGCCGTGGACGACCATCAAGTCCAACGACAAGAAGCGGGCCCGGATCAACGCGATGCGGTTCTTCCTCGACCAGTTCGAGTACGACGACAAGGACCGCCAGATCGTCTTCCCGGCCGACCCGATGATCGTCCGGCGCGGCAAGGATGCCGTCGGCGACTAGGGCCTCCGTAGCGGTGTTCCGCACCTGCCGGGACCGGCAGGGCTGGCGCACACGCTGTGATCCGTACCACACTGGATGGTGACGCGAGGAGGCAGCATGGGCACAGCCAATGTCGGTCACGGAATCGTCGTCGGCATCGACGGATCGGACAGCGCACTCGATGCGGCCCGGTGGGCCGCCTGCGTTGCCCGACGTCTCGGCGAACCGATCGACCTGGTCCACGTTCATCCCCCCACCTCCGACAACGGCACCGACCCGTCGGAGGCCGTTCTCACCACCGCGGAAGCAGCGGTTCGTGGCGCGGTCGACCGGGTCGAGGTTCGACGGTCCACGCCGTCGGGCAAACCGGATCGCGTGCTCACCGAACTGTCGCGCGAGGCAAGGATGATCGTTCTCGGACACACCACCACCAGCGAATGGCAGTCGATGGTCCGGCGCTCCGACGTCGTATCCGTCGCCAACAACGCCGAATGCCCGGTGGTGACGTGGCGCAGCCGGGAGGGGTTCCGGCCGCCCGACGGCCGTCCGGTCGTCGTCGGGGTGGACGGTACCGAGCTCAGTGCGGCCGCCGTGGAACAGGCCTTCGCGACCGCGTGTGCGCTCGAGGCGCCGCTCGTCGTGCTCCACACCTGGACCGAGCAGTCGACCCTGACATACGGCGAGGGCTCACGATTCAGGGACTGGTCGGCCTATGTCGAGTACCGGAAGAAGGAGATGATCACGAACACGGCCGGATACACCGAGCAGTATCCCGACGTCGACGTCTCCTACCGGGTGGAGCGGGGCAAGCCCGACATCGTGCTGCTCGAGGAGTCGAAGACCGCCCAGCTCGTCGTGGTGGGAAGCCACGGCCGAAGCCCTCTGGCCGCCTCGATCGTGGGCTCGAGCAGCCAAGGGCTGATCCACCACAGCTGCTGTCCGGTCATGATCTGCAGGGCCCGGCGCCGTGCGGAAGCGGGTGCGGAAGCCCACTGACCCCGTTCACGGCGCGAGGGTACCGAGAGGTTCGTCCTCCGACGCAGCCGGGGCGTGCGCGTAGACCGTGTCGCCGGCGACGAGTCCCAGGTTCTGAGCTTCGCCGCGGGTGATCTGCGTCGTGAACTGCCCGCCGGTCGCATCGTTGCGCAGTTCGACACGCACCTCGAAGCCCAGCCGGACGACACGCTCGACGGTCGCCCGCGTGACACCGACAGCTCCACCGGACGTCTCGGAGAGGGTGGGCTGCCGAGTCAGCCGGATGTCGTGCGGGCGCACCAGCACACCGTCGAGTTCGGACACCGTCCCGAGGAACGACATGACGAAGCTGTTCGCCGGGCGATCATAGAGTTCCTCGGGTGTTCCGATCTGCTCGATACGTCCGGCGTTCATCACCGCGATGCGGTCGGCGACGTCGAGCGCCTCCTCCTGGTCGTGCGTCACCAGCACAGTGGTGACGTGGACCTCGTCGTGCAGGCGACGCAGCCAGGTGCGCAGGTCGGCGCGGACCTTCGCGTCCAGCGCACCGAACGGCTCGTCGAGCAGCAGCACCTGCGGATCGACGGCGAGGGCTCGGGCGAGCGCCATGCGCTGGCGCTGGCCGCCGGACAACTGTGCCGGATAGCGTCGCTGGAATCCGCCGAGCCCGACGATCTCGAGGAGTTCGTCGACCCGCCTGGTGATCTCGGCCTTGGGGCGTTTTCGGATCTTCAGTCCGAAGGCGACGTTCTCACGCACCGTCATGTGCTTGAACGCCGCGTAGTGCTGGAAGACGAAGCCGATGTCGCGCTTCTGCGGGGAGATGTCGGTGACGTCCTCACCGGCGATGTGGACGGTGCCCGCGTCGAGGGTCTCGAGGCCGGCGATCGAGCGCAGCAGGGTCGATTTCCCCGAACCCGACGGCCCGAGCAGCGCGGTGAGCGAGCCGGACGGGATGTCGATGCCGACGTCGTCGAGTGCGGCGAAGTCTCCGTAGTTCTTGCGCGCCCCGGTGACGGTGATCATTCGGTGCTCCTCTTCCGGTCGAGCAGGGTCATCAGCAGCAGGACGATCACCGCGATGGCCATGAGCAGGGTCGCGGCGCTGTAGGCGCCGAAGGTGTTGTGGTCGTCGATGTACCGGGCGTGGACGAGCAACGTCAGCGTCTGGGAGACGCCGGGGAAGCCGGACGAGACCATGATGACGGCGCCGAACTCGCCGAGGGCTCGCGCGACGGTGAGGACGATGCCGTAGGTCAGGCCCCAGCGGATCGCCGGCAGCGTGATCCGCCAGAAGGTCTGCCACGTGTTCGCGCCGAGGGTCGCGGCTGCCTGCTCCTGCTCCTCCCCGATCTCGCGCAACACCGGTTCGACCTCGCGCACCACGAAGGGCAGGGTCACGAAGATCGTCGCGAGCACCATGCCCGGCAGCCCGAAGATCACCTTGACGCCGAGATCCTCGACGGCACCGAACCAGCCGTTGGCGCCCCACAGCATGATCAGCGCGACACCCACGACGATCGGTGAGACGGCGAAGGGCAGGTCGACGACGGCCTGCAGCAGTCCCCGCCCCGGGAATCGGCCGCGGACGAGCGCCAGCGCGACCACGATGCCGAAGAGCACGTTCAGGGGAACGACGATCGCGACGATCAGCAGCGACAGGTTCAGCGCCGAGATCGCCGCCGGGGTGCTGATCGACTCGGCGAACGCCACGATGCCGTTCTCGAAGGTGCGGTAGAGGATCACCCCGATCGGGACGAGCAACAGCACGAACAGATAGGCGAGCGCGACGAAGCGCAGCGACAGTCGGGATGCGAGGGACGGTTTCACCGGTCGTCCTCCTCTCGGCGCAATCCGCGGTTCGCGACCAGGCGCAGAACGAACAGCACGACGAACGCGAGCACCAACAGCGCGACGGAGACCGCGGCGGCGTTGACCGATCGGTCGATCTCGATCTGCTGCTGGATGTACTGCGACGCGACCTGCGTCTTGTAGGGGATGTTGCCGCCGATGAGCACAATCGAGCCGTACTCACCGATGGCGCGGGCGAAGGCCAGCCCGGTGCCGCCGAGGATCGCCGGTGCGAGCACCGGCAGGACCACCGTGCGGAAGATCGTGACGTTGCCGGCGCCGAGCGAGGCGGCGGCCTCCTCGACCTCACGGTCGGCTTCGATGAGCACCGGCTGCACGGAGCGCACCACGAACGGCAGCGTGACGAACGCCAGCGCCACGACCAGTCCCGGCTCGGTCGCGTTGAGCTGCACACCGATCGGGCTCTGCGGTCCGTACAGCGAGAGCAGCACGATGCTCGCGACGATCGTGGGCAGGGCGAAGGGCAAGTCGATGAGTGCGTCGACGAACTTCTTCCCCGGGAACTCGTCACGGACGAGCACCCACGCGATCACTGTGCCCATCACGGCGTTGATCGCCGCGACGACCAGCGAGACGACGACGGTGATCCGCAGGGTCGCGAGGGCGGCGGGCGCGGTGATCGCATCGACGAACGTTCCGAGTCCGTCCGAGACAGAGTGGAAGGCCAGGGCTGCGAGGGGAAGCAGGACGATCAGGCTCAACCACAGGGTGGCGATGCCGATACCGAGGGGCCCGACGGCGCCGGTGAACATCCGGCGTCGCGGCCGGGCGGGGGCCGCAGTGGACGGCCCGCGACGCGAACCCGCCGGAGCGGGAGACGAATCTCCCGACCCGGCGGTGTGTTCCGAAACGGTCACGCGCGTGCTCTACTTCGTGGCGTTGTCGTAGATCACCGCGATGGTACCGGTGCTGTCGGCGAACAGCTCCTCGTTCACGGTGTCCCAGCCGCCGAGGTCGGCGACCGTCCACAGCGTCTCCGGCTGCGGGAACTCGTCGGCGAACTCCTCGGCGACGGCCGGGTCGACGGGCCGGAAGCCGGCCTCGGCCCACAGACGCTGCGCCTCGGGGGTGTACAGGAAGTCGTTGAACGCCTGCGCGACCTCGACATCCTTCGCGTTCTTCAGCACCGCCGCAGGGTTCTCGATCTTGAAGGTGACGGGCGGGGTGACGTGCTCGACGGGGTCGCCGTTGCGCTCGATGAACAGTGCCTCGTTCTCGTAGCTCAGCAGCACGTCGCCGGTGCCCTGGAGGAAGGTCTCGGTGGCCTCGCGACCGGACTTCGGCTGCACCTTCACGTGATCGGTGACCAACGCGGTGACGTAGTCGATGCCGGCCTGCGGGTCGGCGCCACCGTTGCTCTTCGCGGCGTAGGGGGCGAGCAGATTCCACTTCGCCGAACCCGAACTGAACGGGTTGGGCGTGACGACCTCGACGTCCGGACGGAGCAGGTCGTCCCAGTCGCGGATGTTCTTCGGATTGCCCTCACGGACCACGATGGTGACGACCGATCCGAACGGAATCCCCTTGTAGGCGTTGTCGTTCCACCCCTCGTCGACCAGTCCGGCGTCGACGAGACGGGTGATGTCGGGCTCGACCGAGAAGTTCACGAAGTTGGCCTCGGCGCCGTCGCGCACCTTCCGGGACTGGTCTCCGGAGGCCCCGTAGGACTGCTGGAAGACGACGCCCTCCCCTTCCTCGGTCTCCTGGAAGGCGGGGATCAGCAGGTCGAACCCGACCTTCGGCACCGCGTAGGCGTAGAGATCGACCGTGCCGCCGGATCCGTCGGCCCCGCTCTCCGCTCCGACGGTGTCGCTCGAACCTCCGGAGCAGGCGGTCAGGGTGGTGATCGCGGTGACCGCCGCGAGCGTCGCGACGACGA